>JASHQW010000190.1 GCA_030038875.1 Gammaproteobacteria bacterium
GAGCTCGAAGGGGCTCTCCCCCTCCGCCCTCGGAACGGCTCCCGGCCCGAGCGGCAGCCCCCCGGGCGGCCAGCTCCCGGGAATCCCCGGAAATCCGGCGGCCGTCGCGAATGCGGCGCCGGCGGCGGGCGAGCTCTTCAGCCAGTGTTCGAACTGCCCGGCGAGGAGCGATCCGAGCGAGGCCCAGTCGGGAGCTCCGCCGGCGGCAGCCGGGGGCTGCGCCGCGAACGTCTTCAGCAGCTCAAAAAAGCGCGCCGCCGCACCGGAAAAGGCGTCGGATCCCAGGGGGCCCGCGAAGAAGGGGTTATCCGTCATGTATGCGGTGCGGCAAAAAATGCTGGCTGACGAAGGGATCCGGCCCTCGAATTCGTGATTTTGATCGCAAAAAATCGCTTTCGGAAGTGCTCGATAGCGATCGGCATAACCGTGAGGCAGGTCATTGTGCGCCGCATACACCCGCGTTAGTATCCGCCGCCAACGCCCGCCGTGGCGTGCCTTATCCGCACGCAGCGGGCCGAAGTCACCATGGCCGAAGAGCGTCTGATACGCAAATACGCCAACCGGCGTCTCTACGACGCGCAGGAGAGCCGGCACGTCACGCTGGACGACCTGCGCAAGCTCATCGCCGGCGGCGAGCGCATCAAAGTCGTCGATGACAAGAGCGGTGAGGATCTGACGCGCAGCATCCTGCTGCAGATCATCGCGAGCCAGGAACAGTTCGGCACCCCGGTATTAAGCACGCAGCTTCTCGAGGCCATCATCCGCTTCTACGGCAATCCGATCCAACAGATGCTCACCGCCTACCTCGAGCGCAGCATCGGCGGGCTCCTGCGCCAGCAGAACGTCATGCAGGCAGAGATGGCGAAGGTGCTCGAGACGCCGATGGCGCCGCTCGCCGAGATGACCCGTCAGAACATGGAGATGTGGGCCAAGATGCAGGCGCAGATGCTCTCGGCATTCTCCCCCGCTCCGTCGGCAACGGAAGCCGACAAGCCCGCCAACCCCCCGCCCGGCAAGCGGCGCGGTTGAGGCGTCAAGCAACCGAAGGAGTGATCGCAACGTGGACGTTCATGGCAAGACCATTCTCGTGACCGGCGCGGGCCGCGGTATCGGCCGCTCGCTCTCCCAGCACTTCGCCAGGAAGGGCGCCAACCTCGCGTTGCTCGACATGAACGAGCCGGACGTCGAGGAGACCCGTGAGAGCTGCGTGCAGCTCGGCGCGGTGGCGCGCAAGTACATCGCCAATGCCGCCAACGAGGACAGCGTGGTCGGCGCACTCGATTCTGTGATGAACGACTTCGGCCGCCTCGATGGCCTCATCAATAACGCCGGCATCGTGCGCGATGGCATGCTGGTCAAGGTGAAGGACGGCCAGGTCGTGGGCAAGATGACCCTCGCCCAGTGGCAGTCGGTGATCGACGTCAACTTGACCGGCGTCTTCCTGTGCGCGCGCGAGGCCGCCGAGCGCATGATCTCGGCCACCAGCCCCGGGGTGATCGTCAACATCTCGAGCGTTTGCCGTGCGGGCAATGCAGGGCAGAGCAACTACAGCGCCGCCAAGGCGGGCGTCATGGCGATGACGGTGGTGTGGGCCAAGGAGCTCGCGCGCTTCGGCATCCGCGTGGGCGCCGTGGCGCCGGGCTTCGTGCGCACGCCGATGGTCGAGAGCATGAAGCCCGATGCGCTGAAGCGCATGACGGCCCCGATCCCGCTCGGCCGCTTAGGCGAGCCCGATGAGATCGCGCACGCCGTGGGCTTCATCTTCGAGAATGACCTCTTTACCGGGCGCTGCGTGGAGGTCGACGCCGGGCTCAGGATCTGATTGCATCGCAATATAAATGGCTATATCTCTTGGCTTACTTCACAGAATTAATCTTTAATATCAGTGCGTTATTACTTTATAGTCCGTCCGTATAATTCCTCTTGCACTGCATACAAAATCGGCTAGAATGCGCTCGTGAGATGGGAACCCTCTTTATAGGAGCACGAACATGATCGAGCGCACTTTCAATCCCGATACTCTGATTTCCGCGACCCGTGAGGCTTTCGCGCCCGTGCTGAAGGCACAGCAGGAAGGCTTCAAGACCCTCGAGCGCCTGGCCCGCCTGCAGTATGCCGTGGCCGGCGACGTCCTCGAGTCGGGCCTCGCCCGCATCGAGGCCACCTTCGCGGCCCACACTCCCAGCGAGCTGATGAACAAGCAGACGGAGCTTCAGAGCCAGCTGGTCGAGAAGCTGCGTGACCGCATGCAGGAGTTCTCGACGGTCACGTCCGAGATCCAGGCGAAGTTCAGCCAGATTGGCAATGAGTTCGCCGCGAAGGCAGTGCACGCCAAGAAGGCGGCCTGATACCTTGACGGTTTTCGCGCACCCGGGGATGGTGAGATCCCTGGGCGCGATTCCTTTGGGAGTCCGCCTTTGACCGCGCACACGAAGAAGAAGCCCGAGGCGACGGCAGCCGGGTCGGACGGCGATTCGAAAGCCGACGTCGCCCGTTCGCTGCGGGCGCAGCTCGCAGCCCTCACCGGCGGCCTCGCCCCCGATGATTACGCGAAGGCCTGGCTCGAGTGGTACTTGAACGTCGCCAGCCACCCCCCGCGGCAGGCCGCGCTCGCGCAGAGCGCCTACGAGAAGATGCTCGACAGCTGGCACTTCGCGGCGCGCGCCGCCTCCGGCGAGCCGCTCGCGCCCGGACACGAGGACAAGGGCTTCGGCGATCCGGCCTGGAATGTCTGGCCCTTCAATGTGTACGCGCGCGCCTACAACAACTGGGCGAGCTGGTGGCATCAGGCACTCGCGCCGCATCCGGGCGCCGCGCACGGCTCACGCGCGCATTTCGCCGGCCGGCTGCTGCTCGATGCCGCATCGCCCGCAAATTTCCTGCATACGAACCCGGAGCTCCTCAAGCACACCGTCGCCGAATCCGGCCAGAACCTCATCCGCGGGATGAAACACTGGCTCGAGGACGTCGAGCGCACCGTGAGCGGCCGCAGCCGCACGCCCGCGAGCGAGGAGTTCGAGATCGGCAAGGACGTCGCCGTCACGCCGGGCAAGGTGGTCTTCCGCAACCGCCTCATCGAGCTGCTGCAGTATGCGCCGCAGACCGGCAGCGTCTACGCCGAGCCGATCCTGATCACGCCGGCGTGGATCATGAAGTACTACATCCTCGATCTCTCGCCGCGCAATTCCCTGGTGCGCTACCTCGTCGAGAAGGGGCACACCGTCTTCATGATCTCCTGGAAGAATCCCGACGCCGCCGACCGCGAGCTCGCCCTCGAGGACTACGTGCAGCTCGGCTTCCTCGATGCGCTCGCCGAGGTGCGCCGCCTCGTCCCGCAGCAGCAGGTGCATGCGGTCGGCTACTGTATCGGCGGCACGCTGCTCACGATCGCGGCGGCGCTGCTGGCCGCGCAGCACGATCACTCGCTCGCGAGCGTTTCGCTGTTCGCCGCCCAAGCCGACTTCAGCGAGCCCGGCGAGCTCGCGGTGTTCATCACGCCGAGCCAGATCGCGATGCTCGAGGCCATGATGAGCAAGACGGGCGTACTCGAGAGCGAGCGCATGGGCGCGGCATTCGCGCTGCTGCGCTCGCGTGACCTGATGTGGGGCCCCGCGGTCCATCAATACGTGCGCGGCGAGCGCCCCCAGGTGAACGACCTCATGGCCTGGAACGCCGACGGCACGCGCATGCCGCACCGGATGCACAACGAGTACCTCGAGCGGCTGTACCTGAAGAACGAGCTCGCCACCGGGGAGTTCACCCTCGGCGGCCACGAGGTGGATCTGACGAAGCTCCACCTGCCGATGTTCGTCGTCGGCACCGAGACCGACCACGTGGCGCCGTGGCACTCGGTCTACAAGCTCCGTGCCCTGACGAGAAGCTCCGACTACACCTTCCTCCTGACGAGCGGCGGCCACAACGCCGGTATCGTGAGCGGACCGGTGCACCCGAAGCGCCGCCACCGGCTCCTCGCCTGGTCCGACACGAGCACGACCCTCTCGCCGGAGCAGTGGTTGAAACGCGCGCCGCTGCACGAGGGATCATGGTGGCCCGCCTGGGAGCGCTGGCTCACCGTGCATTCGGCGACCGAGCAGGTGCCGGCGCGTGCGCTGCCCGCGCAGGGAACTTCCGCAGACGGCACGCTCGGGGATGCACCGGGAAGCTACGTGCGCGGCTGAGGCCTAAGCCCGCCGGGACGGCCATGGACGCACGCGGTAAATCGGCGTACTAATTAATGGAACTGGGGGACAGGCCA
>JASHQW010000191.1 GCA_030038875.1 Gammaproteobacteria bacterium
CACCGGAGTGCGGCCCACGCCGGTGCAGAAGACCGCGCGCGCGGGGTGATGCTGGTATCAGAGCAGCCGGCAAAGGCCGCGCCTTTTGCCGGCGGAAACCAAGGTGATGTCCGCCGAAATCGCCTGCGATTTCGGCCTATCTAAGCAGTACCCGGAACAGATCCCAGGTATCCTCGACCAGCACGTTGGGCACGTGCGGGTCGGCGCTGCCCGGCGCGGCGGCAATCGACTCGCCGGTCGGACAGGTGTCGGCCGGGCCGCGGTAGCTCACCAGGGGCTGCAGCCTCTCGGTGTGTGCGCGGATCTCCTCGGCGAGCGAGTTGCGGGCCGCGAGCAGCCGCTGGGCGCGGCTGATCTGCCCCATCAGCAGGACACATTCCTTCGGAGTGCCGTAGACGTCGGCCGCCGCGCGCCGCCCGGTCGCCTCGCGGGCCATCTCGAGCAGCGGCTTCTCGATCACCGCGAGGCGCTGGCACAGCACCTCGGCGTAGGCAATCGCCGCCAGATTGATGGCGCGGCGCGCATCGAGCGACAGCCCGGGAAATTCCGGCAGCGCCTCCTGATTGACCGTCTCGAGCTCCGCCTGCGCTTGCACGAGTGTGCCGCTCGCGGCCGCGGCGGCCGCCTGGGCGCCGTGGAGGCGGCGCTCGAGAGACTTGCGCCTGAAGTAGTGCCAGAAGCGCGTGAGCTTGGTGAGCTCGCTCTCGAGCTGCGCCACCAGAGTGGCGGTTTCGTCGCTCAAGCTGCGCGCCGTGGCCACCTGGCCTTCCACGGCCTGGCGGCGCGCGAACTGCTGGCGGTTGTGAAGCGCGAGGTGGAGCTTGCGCTCGCGCTCATCCTGCTGGCGCGACAGGTCCGCGACGAGCTGCTGGATGAGCTCGCGGCCGCTCTGCCACAACCGGCGCAGCTGATAGAACGCGAGCGTCGCATAGGCGGTCTCGTTGGTGCTGAGGCGCGCCTCGAGCTCGCCCAGCATGTCCTGGGCGCGCTGCGTGGCCGCCTCCTGCTGCTTCACGAGGTCCTTGAGGCGGTAGGTCTCCTCCTCCAGCTCGCCGTAGGCCTTCTTGAGCTCCGCACGGTTGCGGAACAGCTCGATCACCCGATGCTCGTGATCGTCGGCGCCGCCGTCGGGGCGCAGGTTGAGCTTGAGGAATCCGAGTTGCCGTAAAGCGTTCATGAGAAGTTGGGCGGGCGACCGCCCCTTCTCATGCGCCGGCTTTGAGCCTTGTGCGGGATGAGAAGCGATGACCTCGCTCCACGCAGTATTCCAGCCACTTGTTTAACATCACGTTACGGGCCCAGCGCTGATCCAGTTCACGCTCCGCGCGGGTCCGCAGCGCCTTGAGCAGCGGCTGGCTGTGAACCGCGGTCCATTGCTGGGCCTCGACCAGATGCGCGTCGTGGTAAATGCGCAGCCGCATATCCGGGTAGCGGCTGGCGCCCTCGGCCTCGGGCAGGAGGTAGCTCAGCGCGACGGTACTCGTGTAGGGCGAGCGCTCGGTCACGATGAGAAGGAGATCACAGTCCCCGGCAGCCGTGGAGCGGTGCGAGCCCGTGAGCGCGCTCAGCCTCCCGGCCAGCCAGCCCAGCCGGATGAAGTTGCTCTCATAGAGCCCCATCAGCGCGACAAAGCTGCGCGGCCGGGCGCGCCAGGAAACGCGAGTCAATGTGTCGGTTGCGAGCACGCGCCGACTATAACGCTTCAGTCCCACTGCGCAAGCCGACGAATGCGCGTTTTGTCGCCGCTGCACGACCCGTGCCGCTTGCAAATTTCGTGCGACCCGAGCGCACGCGCAACTTATGGCCGCAGACGGCGCTCTATTCCGGTAGTGTTGAGAATCCGGCTGGCGATCTCCTCGATTGAGCGCTCGGTGGTCTCGAGCGCGGGGATCGCGTAGCGCGCGTAGAGCGCCTCGGCCGCGCGCAGCTCGTACTGCACCTGCGCCCGCGAGGCGTAGCGGCTCTCGGGGCGGCGCTCCGCGCGGATCTGCTGCAGCCGTTCCGGTTTGATGGTGAGCGCGTAGAGCTTGGCGCGATAGGGCTCGAGCCGCGCCGGCAGCCTGCCGCTCTCGAGATCGTCCTCGGTGAGCGGGTAGTTCGCCGCGAACACGCCGTATTGCAGCGCCATGTACACGCAGGTCGGCGTCTTGCCGACGCGCGATACCCCGATGAGCACCACGTCGGCGTGCGCATAGTCGCCGCCGGTGCCGTCGTCGTTGGCGAGCGCGAAGTTGGTGGCATTGATGCGGGTGGTGTAGGCGGCGAGATCGGCGATGCCGTGCGCGCGCCCGGCGCGGTGCGTCGAGCGCATGGCGAGCTCGCGCTCGAGCGGACCGACGAAGGCGGCGAAAAAATCCAGGAACAGACCGTTGGCGCGCGCGACGATGTCGCGCAGATCGTCCTGCACCAGCGTGCTGAACACGATCGGCCGCAGACCCTCTTCCTGCGCCGCGCGATTGATGCGCCGGACCACCTCCTGCGCCTTGTCAATGCTCGACACAAATGGCAAAGTCACCGCGCGAAATTCCACCCCCTCGAACTGGGTCATGAGGCTGTGACCCATCGTTTCGGCGGTCACGCCGGTCTGGTCCGAGACGAAGAAGATGGTTCGACGGCTCATGGCCTGGCCAGTGTTTCACCGCACGCGAAGCGGAGCAAGCGTCTGAACGCCTACGTGATCCCCTTCGGGCGCTTGAGCGTCCGCGACGTCGAGAGCGTCGGCGGTAAGAACGCCTCTCTCGGAGAAATGATCGGCGCGTTGGCTAAGCTCGGCGTGCGCGTGCCGGGCGGCTTCGCGACCACAGCACATGCCTATCGCGAGTTTCTCGCGCAGGGCGGGCTCGATGAGCGCATCCGCGCCGAGCTGGCCGCTCTCAATGTCGATGACGTGGTGCAGCTCGCCGCGAGCGGCGCGCGCATCCGCCAGTGGATCCTCGCGACGCCGTTCAGCGCCGCGCTCGTGCAGGCGGTGCGCGAGGAGCTCGCGCGCATGAGCGGCGCCGGCGAGGTAGCGGTCGCGGTGCGCTCCTCGGCCACCGCCGAGGATCTGCCGGAAGCCTCTTTCGCCGGACAGCAGGAGACCTTTCTCAACGTACGGGGCGTTGACGCGGTGCTCGAGGCCATGCATCACGTGTTCGCCTCGCTGTTCAACGACCGGGCGATCTCGTACCGGGTGCATCAGGGCTTCGATCACGGCGCCGTGGCGCTCTCGGCTGGCGTGCAATACATGGTGAGGAGCGACCTCGGCGCGAGCGGCGTCATGTTCACCCTCGACACCGACTCGGGCTTCCGCGACGTGGTGTTTATCACCGCCGCGTGGGGCCTGGGCGAGACCGTAGTGCAGGGGGCGGTGAACCCGGACGAGTTCTACCTGTACAAGCCGGCGCTGCGCGCGCAGCGCTACGCGATCGTGCGGCGCAACCTCGGCGGCAAGGCAGTGAAGATGGTGTACGCGCCGCCCGGCAGCGATGCGCGCGTCACGACCGTCGAGGTGCCCGAGGCCGAGCAGCGGCGCTTCTGCCTGAGCGACGCCGACCTCGAGACGCTCGCCCGTCAGGCGCTCGTCATCGAGGAGCACTACGGCCGGCCGATGGACATCGAGTGGGGCAAGGACGGGGCGAGCGGCGAGATCTTCATCCTGCAGGCGCGGCCCGAGACGGTGCACAGCCGCGCCGGCCGCATTATCCAGCGCTACACGCTCAAGGGCCGCTCGCGCGTGCTCGCCACGGGCCGCAGCATCGGCCAGCGCATCGGCTCAGGCCCCGCGCGCGTCATCCGCGACGTGAGCGAGATCGCGCGCGTGCAGTCGGGCGACGTGCTGGTCGCAGACATCACCGACCCGGACTGGGAGCCGGTCATGAAGCGCGCCGCGGCGATCGTCACCAATCGCGGCGGCCGCACCTGCCATGCGGCCATCATCGCCCGCGAGCTGGGGATCCCCGCGGTGGTCGGCTGCGGCAATGCGACACAGCGCATCCACGACGGCCAGCCGGTCACGGTGTCCTGTGCCGAGGGCGACACCGGGCAGGTCTACGAGGGGCTGCTCGAGTTCGAGCGCAAGCAGATCGAGCTCGATGCGCTGCCGAAGATCCCCGTCAAGATCATGATGAACGTCGGCAATCCCGACCGCGCCTTCGATTTCGCCGGCATCCCCAACCACGGTGTGGGACTCGCACGGCTCGAGTTCATCATCAATCGCATGATCGGCGTGCACCCCAAGGCGCTGCTCGAGTTCGAGCGCCTCGACGGCGAGGTGCAGCAGCAGATCCGCGTGCAGATGGCCGGCTACTCCGACCCGGTCGGCTTCTACGTCGAGAAGCTCGCCGAGGGCATCGCACAGATCGCCGCCGCGTTCGCTCCCGAGCCGGTCATCGTGCGCCTCTCCGACTTCAAGTCGAACGAGTACGCCAATCTCATCGGCGGCGAGCGCTACGAGCCGCACGAGGAGAACCCGATGCTCGGTTTCCGCGGCGCCGCGCGCTACATTGACGAGAGCTTCCGCCCGTGCTTCGAGCTCGAGTGCCGGGCGCTGCGAAGGGTCCGCGAGGACATGGGCCTCAGGAACGTCGCGATCATGGTGCCGTTCGTACGCAGCGTCGCCGAGGGGCGCGCGGCGGTGGAGCTGCTCGCGGCCAACGGGCTCAAGCGCGGCGCCGACGGGCTCAAGGTCATCATGATGTGCGAGCTGCCGACCAACGCCCTGCTCGCCGAGGAGTACCTCGATCACTTCGACGGCATGTCGATCGGCTCCAACGATATGACGCAGCTCACCCTCGGCGTCGATCGCGACTCGGCGATCGTGGCCAGGCTCTTCGACGAGCGCGACGCTGCGGTGAAGCGGCTGCTCGCCATGGCGATCAGCGCCTGCCGCAGGCGCGGCAAGTACGTCGGCATCTGCGGGCAGGGGCCTTCGGATTACCCCGAGCTCGCGCGCTGGCTGGTCGATCAGGGCATCGAGAGCATGTCCCTTAACCCCGATACCGTAGTCGAGACCTGGCTGTTCCTGGCGCAGCACGCCACGCCAGCGTAGAGCTCCCTGCTGCGCAGCCGGCGAAAGTCGCGCCTTTCGCCGGCGGCAATCGAAGTACCGTCCGCCGTAATCGCTTCCTGCGATTACGGCCGGCTTAATGACCGGATGCGCGCTTCGGCAGCCGCGCGGTCGCGGTCGTCGAAGAGCTCGACCTCTATGTGCTCGATGGTCGAGGGATCGAGGCACCGCGCATTGACGCTGTAGCCGTCCGGATTCGAGCGCGGCACGTAGAAGGACTTCACGCCGCAATGGCGGCAGAAAAGGTGACGCGCGGTACCGGTGTTGAAGCGATATTCGCTGAGGCTCTCCGCACCCTTGAGGAGCCTGAAGCGCGCGCGCGGCACGATGAGGTGCTGGTAGGCGCTCATGCGGCAGATCGAGCAGTTGCAGTCGCTCACCGTCAAGCGCGCCGGCGCCTCCACCTCGAAGGCCACCGCCCCGCAGTGGCAGCCGCCACGGTGCGTCACGAGCTTCATGGGCCCGGCGTCCCCTGCCACGCCGGTGCCAGGAGGCGCGCGCGGTAGTGGCGCAACTCGCGGATCGACTCGTGTATGTCGGCGTGCGCCAGGTGCGTGCCCTGCTTGACGAAGCTGTCGGCGACCGGCGGCGCCCAGCGGCGTGCCAGCTCCTTGAGCGTGCTGACGTCGAGGTTGCGATAGTGGAAGAAGCGCTCGAGGTCGGGCATGCAGCGCGCGAGGAAACGCCGGTCCTGACAGATGCTGTTGCCGCACATGGGCGAGCTGCCCGCGGTGACGAGGGAGCTGAGGAACTCGAGCGTGCGCTGCTCGGCCTCGGCGACGCTCACGCGGCTCGCGCGCACCCGCGCCAGGAGGCCCGACGAGCCGTGCTGGCGCTGGTTCCAGTCGTCCATGCGCACGAGCACCTCTTCGGGCTGATGAATGGCGATCACCGGTCCGTCGGCCAGCACCGTCAGCTCCTTGTCCGTGACCACGGTGGCGATCTCGATGATCGAGTCCGAATCGGGCTTCAGGCCCGTCATCTCGAGATCGATCCAGACCAGGTAGTCGGCGCTCGGCATGTGGGCTGCGGAGGTGCTAGCGTGTCGCTTCGGTGCGCGACCAATCGAAGCCAAGTGTAGCAGACGCCCCGCGGCGGCCTGCGGCGAGTGAGACACTCGAGGCGCGCGTGGTCGCCACCTTCGGGCGGCACATGACGGTGCGCGATGCGGCCGGTCGGCAGCTGCGCGCCCGCCCCTTCGGCCGCTCGCTCGTCGTCGTGTGCGGCGACGAGGTCCGCTGCCGTGCCGATCCGCTGCACGATGAGCTGCACGTCGTCGAGGTGCTGCCTCGGCGCAGCGCGCTCTACCGCGCCAATGCACGCGGCCGCAGCGAGCCGGTGGTCGCGAACCTCACACGCTTGCTCGTGGTGCTGGCCCCGGTGCCGGCGCCCGACCTCTTCGTCGTGGACCGTTACCTCGCGGCGGCGGAGTCGGCACACGTCGGCGCGACGCTGGTGGTGAACAAGGAGGAGCTCGGCGTCGATGAGGAGCTCTCCGCCGAGCTCGTCGCCTACGCTCGAGCCGGCTACGGCGCCGTGCATTGCTCGGCGCACACCGGCGTCGGAGTCGGCGCGCTGCTCGCGGCGCTCGCCCCCGGCGCCGTGGCGGCGCTCGTCGGCCAGTCGGGCGTCGGCAAATCCTCGCTGGTCGCACGTCTCCTGCCCGAGGAGCGCCTCGCGATCGGCGAGCTGGTGCGCGCGGAAGAAGGACGCCACACCACGACCGCCGCGCGGCTCTTCGACCTGACGGAGGGTCGCGCGCTCATCGACTCGCCGGGTGTGCGCGACTTCGCTCCGGCCATCGAGAGCCTCGAGCCGCGCAGCCTCGGCTTCGTCGAGGTCGAGCGGCTCTCTCCTGGCTGCCGCTTCCTCGACTGCCGGCACATGCGCGAGCCGGGATGCGCGGTGCGCGCGGCAGCCGAGGCCGCCACATTCCACCCGCGGCGCTACGAGAGCTACCGGCGCCTGCGAAGGCTGCGTGAGGAGCTCACCGCCGTGCGGGGCCCGGAGCGCAAGCGCTGATTACGCCGCGCGCTAGCAGCTAGACCGACTGCCGCCCCGCGAGCGCATGCGCGAGCGTGCCGCCGTCGACGTACTCGAGCTCGCCGCCGACCGGGACTCCATAGGCGATGCGGCTGGCGCGAATGCCGCGCCGCGCCGCCAGCTCTCCCAGGTAATGCGCGGTCGCCTCGCCCTCGACCGTCGAATTGGTGGCGAGGATGAGCTCGCGCACGCCACCCTCGTCGAGGATCGCCTCGAGCTCACGCA
>JASHQW010000192.1 GCA_030038875.1 Gammaproteobacteria bacterium
GTCCGGCAGGCGGAAGCCCGCCTCGAGAAACCGGTGATTCACGCTGCGCAGCTCGCACACCAGCGTGCCCCACTCTCCGGTGGCTTCACGGCGTGCGAAGCCGGTCATGCTCGCGATCATGCGCGCGGGGGTGATATAAAGTCCTGGCAAGTCTAACAGATGCGCTGGAATCTTCTTGCGGGTCGAATACGCCGACATCAGCCTGCTGGGCGGGCGCGAAGAGAATCAGGATCGGGTCAGCGCCGCGGTGGCGGAGCACGCGGCGCTCTTGGTCGCGGTCGATGGCATGGGCGGCCACGCGCATGGCGCGCGTGCCGCGCAGGTCACCCAGCAGGTGATCACGGAAGCCTTCTGGCACTCGCCGCAGCCGCTGTTCGATCCCCTCGGCTTCCTGCACCTGACGCTCGGGCGCGCGCACGAGGAGGTGGTCAAGCTCGGCACGCAGCTGCCGCTCGAGCAGCGGCCGCGGGCGACGTGCGCCGTGTGCCTCATCCAGCAGCACGCCAGCTGGTGGGCCCACGTGGGCGACAGCCGCGTGTACCACGTGCGGCGCGGGGAGCTGGTCGCGCGCAGCCGCGACCACAGCCACGTGGAGCTGCTGCTGCGCGAGGGACTGATCAGCGCCGAGCAGGCGCAGAGCCACCCCATGCGCAACTTCGTCGAATGCTGCCTGGGGGGCGACCCGATCCTGCCGGACATGACCCTGAGCCGCCGCCGCGCGATCGAATCCGGGGACCTGCTGCTGGTGTGCACCGACGGCTTCTGGGGCCCGCTCAAGGACCCGGAGGTCGCCGGCAGCCTGATGGGCGACGGGCAGCTGCGCGAGCGGCTGCTCGAGCTCGGCTCGCGCGCCGTCAAGCGCGCCGGACCCGGGAGCGACAATACCTCGGCGGCGGCGCTGCGCTGGCTCGGAGACTGAAGCGTGGCGAGACCCTCGGGACGCGCGCCCGATGAGCTGCGGCCGGTGCGCTTCACCCGCGCCCACGGCAAGCATGCGGAAGGCGCGGTGCTGGTCGAGTTCGGCGACACGCAGGTGCTGTGCACGGCGAGCGTCGAGGAGACGGTGCCGCCGTTCCTGCGCGGCAAGAACCAGGGCTGGATCACCGCCGAGTACGGCATGGTGCCGCGCGCCACTCATACCCGCACCCCGCGCGAGGCGGCACGCGGCCGCCAGAGCGGCCGCACCCAGGAGATCCAGCGACTCATCGGCCGCTCGCTGCGCGCGGTGGCGGATCTGCGCGCGCTCGGCGAGTGCACCATCACGCTCGATTGCGACGTGCTGCAGGCCGACGGCGGCACGCGCACCGCCTCCATCACCGGCGCCTACGTGGCGCTCGCGCAGGCCTGCGAGGCGCTGGTCGCGCGGCGGCTGATCGCCGCGAGCCCGCTGCACGGCCAGGTGGCGGCGGTCTCGGTCGGGATCGTGGACGGCGTGCCGGTGCTCGACCTCGACTACGCCGAAGACTCGCAGGCCGAGACCGACATGAACGTCGTGATGAACAACGGCGGCGCCTTCATCGAGATCCAGGGCACGGCGGAGGGCCACGCGTTCCGCCGCCACGAGCTCGATGCGCTGCTCAATCTCGCCGCCGCCGGCATCGGCGAGCTGCTCGCGTTGCAGGCGCAGGCGCTCAGCGCGCCGTGAAGCGCGCGGTCCTCGCGAGCGCCAACCCCGGGAAGCTGCGCGAGCTCGCGGCGCTCCTGGTGCCGGCGGGGTTCGAGCTCCTCTCCCAGGCGGCGCTCGGCATCGGCTCCGTGCCCGAGACCGGCACGACCTTCCTCGAGAACGCGCTCCTCAAGGCGCGCCACGCGGCCGCCGCCGCGCAGCTGCCGGCGCTCGCCGACGACTCCGGGATCGAGGTCGATGCGCTCGGGGGGCGGCCCGGCGTCTGGTCGGCGCGCTTCGCGCACCCAGGCGCGAGTGACGAGGAGAACCTCGCGCGCCTCCTCGCCGAGCTCGCCGGCGTTCCCGAGCCGCGCCGCACCGCGCGCTACCAGTGCGTGGCGGTGTGGGTGCGCAGCGCCGACGACCCCGAGCCGCTCACGGGTACGGGAACGTGGGAGGGCCGCATCGCGCTCGCCGCGCGCGGCAGCGGCGGCTTCGGCTACGACCCGGTATTCATTCCGGCGGGCGAGCAGCGCACGGCCGCCGAGCTCTCCCCCGACGAGAAGAACAGAGTGAGCCACCGCGCACAGGCTTTAGCAGCGCTCGTCGCGGCGCTCGAGGCCCGCGGCGTATATTCCCGCCCATGAAGCGCGGCAGGCTCTATGTCATCTCGGCGCCCTCGGGCGCCGGCAAGACCTCGCTCGTGAAGGCGCTGCTCCAGAGCGAGCCGCGCCTGCGCCTCTCGATCTCGCACACCACGCGCACGCGCCGTCCCACCGAGGTGGAGGGCCGCGAGTATCACTTCGTGTCGAGGCCGGAATTCGCGGAGCTGGTGAAGCGCGGCGAGTTCCTCGAGCACGCCCGGGTGTTCGACAACCACTACGGCACCTCGCGCGCCTTCGTCGAATCGCAGCTCGCGCAGGGCCACGACGTGCTGCTCGAGATCGACTGGCAGGGAGCGCAACAGGTGCGCCGCGCGATGCCCGACTGCGTCAGCATCTTCGTCCTGCCGCCGGCGCGGCAGACGCTCGCGGAGCGGCTGGCGCGGCGCGCGACCGACACGGCCGAGGTGATCCACCGGCGCCTCAGCGACGCGGCCGGGGACATGTCCCATTACGGCGAGTTCGACTACGTGGTCGTCAACGACGACTTCGACCAGGCGGTTGGCGACCTGAAGCGCATCCTCGAGGGCCAGGGCGAGGACTTGAGGAGCAGCCGGCCGCAGCTCAAGCCGCTGCTCGAGGAGCTGCTGGCGCAGGGCTGACCCTGGCGGGCCACCACCCCGCGCCGACTGGCCCGGACGGGCACTTTTCGCTTATAGTTAAAGGCCCTGCGCACCCCGTGCAGGGTGTACTCACGCGAAGCGTCCCATGGCCCGAATCACCGTAGAAGACTGCCTGCACAACGTCGACAACCTGTTCCAGCTGGTGCTGCTGGCGGCGCAGCGCGCCCGGCGGCTCGCCAACGGGGCGGAGGCGACCATCCCCCTCGAGAACGACAAGCCGACGGTGGTCGCGCTGCGCGAGATCGCCGCCGGCAATATCACCGCGGAGATGCTGCGCGAGCCCGAGCCGGCGCCCGAGCCGGCGGTGCCGGACGCGGATAACCAGTCCTCGTTCCGCGCCCCGCAGTTCGGCCTCGGAGACTGACGACACGCGAACCCTATGGACTATGCGTCTTCGCTCCGCGGACTGCTGCCCGGCGGAAGACGCACCCCGGGGCTGAAGGAGCTGCTCTCGACCGCCGGCGCCTACCTCGCGCCCGAGCAGGTCGGACGGATCCGCGAGGCAGCCGAATTCGGCGCCTCGGCTCACCAGGGACAGAAGCGCCTCTCCGGCGAGCCCTACATCGCCCACCCGGTGGCCGCCGCCTCCATCCTCGCCGACCTGCACCTCGACACCGACACCATCGTCGCGGCGATTCTGCACGACGTCATCGAGGACACACCGACGCCGAAGGATCAGCTGGTGGCGCGCTTCGGCGCCGACGTGGCTGAGCTGGTCGACGGCGTCACCAAGCTCGACCAGATCAAGTTCAAGAGCCGCGAGGAGGCGCAGGCGGAGTCGTTCCGCAAGATGCTGCTCGCGATGGTGCGCGACCTGCGCGTCATCCTGGTGAAGCTCGCCGACCGCATGCACAACATGCGCACCATCGAGGCGATGGCCCTGGGCAGGCGCCGCGCGATCGCGCGCGAGACGCTCGACATCTACGCGCCGATCGCCGAGCGGCTCGGGCTCTACAACATGAAGCTCGAGCTCGAGGACCTCGGCTTCAAGGCGCTCTACCCGCGCCGTTACCTGG
>JASHQW010000193.1 GCA_030038875.1 Gammaproteobacteria bacterium
ACCGAGCGCGAGCGGCCGCCGGCCGCGGCTGCCGCGCCCGCGCCGCGCGAGCGCGCCCCTGCCGGGCCCGCCGCTCCGGGCGCCGACGACAAGCACACCCGCTACGGCCGCCAGGAGCTGCACGTCGCCGGCGACGTGAGCTCGCGCTATAAGAAGAAGCGACGCGTCAAATCCCGTCCGCTGGCCGCCGCCGCCGAGGGCAAGCACGGCTTCGAGATGCCGACCGCACCGGTGGTGCGCGAGGTCGGCATCGGCGAGACCATCACGGTGGCCGAGCTCGCGCAGAAGATGGCCGTCAAGGCCACCGAAGTCATCAAGGTGCTGATGAACATGGGCGTGATGGTGACCATCAATCAGCCCATCGATCAGGACACCGCGGTGCTGGTGGTCGAGGAGATGGGCCACACGCCGAAGGTCCTCAAGGAGAACCAGATCGAGGCCGACCTGCAGGGCGGCCAGGCCGAGACCGACCTCGAGCCGCGCCCGCCCGTCGTGACCGTCATGGGCCACGTCGACCACGGCAAGACCTCGCTCCTCGACTATATCCGCCGCACCAAAGTGGCCGCAGGCGAGGCCGGCGGCATCACCCAGCACATCGGCGCCTACCACGTCGAGACACCCAAGGGCGTCATCACCTTCCTCGATACTCCGGGCCACGCGGCTTTCACGGCCATGCGCGCCCGCGGCGCCAAGGCGACCGACGTCGTGGTGCTGGTGGTGGCGGCCGATGACGGCGTGATGCCGCAGACGGTCGAGGCGATCCAGCACGCGCGCGCCGCCAACGTGCCGATCGTGGTCGCCGTCAACAAGATCGACAAGAGCGACGCCGACGTCGACCGCGTGCGCACCGAGCTCTCCAAGCAGGAGGTGATCTCCGAGGAGTGGGGCGGCCAGAACATCTTCGTTAACGTCTCGGCGCGCACCGGCCAGGGTGTCGATCAGCTGCTGGAGGCGATCCTGCTGCAGGCCGAGGTGCTCGAGCTGCGCGCGCCGCGCAGCGGGCTCGCTTCGG
Source organism: Gammaproteobacteria bacterium (assembly GCA_030038875.1). Taxonomy (GTDB): domain Bacteria; phylum Pseudomonadota; class Gammaproteobacteria; order Steroidobacterales; family Steroidobacteraceae; genus 13-2-20CM-66-19. Next base: position 1,013 of record JASHQW010000193.1, read on the forward strand.
GAGTCGTGATCGAGTCGAGCATCGAGAAGGGGCGCGGCGCGGTCGCGACCGTGCTGGTGAAGAAGGGCACGCTGCACGTCGGCGACCCGATCATCGCGGGCTCCGAGTTCGGGCGCGTGCGCGCCATGTTCGATGAGAACGGCAAGCCGGTCGAGGAGGCGCCGCCCTCGATGCCGGTAGTGGTGCTCGGGCTCTCGAGCCCGCCGAACGCCGGCGATGAGATCCTCGCCGCCGAGAGCGAGCGCAAGGCGCGCGAGGTGGCGCTCTACCGCCAGGGCAAGTTCCGCGACGTCAAGCTCGCCCGCCAGACCACACGCAGCGAGGACGTGTTCTCGCAGATGGGCGAGGCCAAGGCGGGAGTGGTGGCGGTGCTCATCAAGGCCGACGTGCAGGGCAGCGCCGAGGCGCTCAACGAGGCGCTCGCCAAGCTGTCGACCGAGGAGGTGCAGGTGAAGGTGATCGCGACGGGCCTGGGTGGCATCACCGTGTCCGACGTGCAGCTCGCTGCCGCCTCGCGCGCGCACATCATCGGCTTCAACGTGCGCGCCGATGCCAGCGCGCGTGAGGCCATGAAGGAGACCGGCGTCGAGGTGCGCTACTACTCGATCATCTACGAAGCGATCGACGACGTGAAGCAGATGATGACCGGCATGCTGCAGCCGGAGATCAAGGAGCAGATCGTGGGCATCGCGCAGGTGCGCGAGGTGTTCCGCTCCAGCAAGTTCGGCGTGGTGGCCGGGTGCCTCGTGACCGAGGGCTACGTGCGCCGCAATAACCCGATCCGCGTGCTGCGCGACAACGTGGTGATCTTCGAGGGCGCGCTCGAGTCACTGCGCCGCTTCAAGGACGACGTGAACGAGGTGCGCGCCGGCACCGAGTGCGGCATCGGCGTGAAGAACTACCAGGACGTGCGCGTCAACGACCAGATCGAGTGCTTCGCGCGCGTCGAGGTGGCCCGCACGCTGTCATGAGCGCTTCAGCATGAGCGAGGCCCGCAGCCGGCGCATCGAGTCGGAGATCCAGCGCGTGCTCGCGGCGCTGATCGCGCGCGAGGTCAAGGACCCGCGCGTCGGCAACGTCACGATCACGGCCGTGCACGTCGCGCCCGACATGGGCACGGCGCGCGTCTACTTCACCCCGTTCGCCGCGCGCGAGCCGCCCGAGACGGTGCGCGCCGGGCTCACCCACGCCGCGAGCTTCCTGCGCGGGGAGCTCGGCCGGCGGCTCTCGCTCCGTCATGCACCGCGCCTCGAGTTCGTGTTCGATGACAGCGTCGAGGGCGCCGCCCGCCTCACCCGCCTCATCGATCGCGCGGTCGCCTCCGACCGCGCCGCGCAGGGAGACGAGGCTGCGGGCGAGGGCTCCGACCCGCAGCGCTGAAAGCTTGGCCATGCCGAGCGGGATCCTGCTGCTCGACAAGCCGCGCGGACTTTCCTCGAACGCCGCCCTGCAGCGCGTGCGGCGGCTCTTCGGGGGCGTGAAGGCCGGCCACGCTGGTAGCCTCGATCCGCTCGCGACCGGCATGCTGCCGATCTGCCTCGGAGAGGCGACCAAGATCGCCGGCGACATCCTCGCGGGCGCCAAGCACTACCGCTTCACCATTGCTTTGGGGCAGCGCACCGCGACCGGCGATGCCGAGGGCGCGGTGACGGCCGAGGCAGCGGTGCCGGCACTGACGCGTACGGGCGTCGAGGCGCTACTCCAGGGCTTTGTCGGTCCCCGCACCCAGGTGCCGCCGATGTACTCGGCGCTCAAGCAGGGCGGAAAGCCGCTCTACCGGCTGGCGCGCGCGGGGCGCACGGTCGAGCGCGCCCCGCGCGCGATCGAGCTCTACGAGCTGAGGCTCATCGGGCTCGAGGCGGGATCGCTCGAGGTGGAGACGAGCTGCTCGAAGGGAACCTACGTGCGGGTGCTGGCCGAGGAGATCGCCGCCGCGCTCGGCACCGTGGGACACGTGAGCGCGCTGCGCCGGCTCGCGGTCGAGCCCTTCGACGCAGAGCCCATGCAGACGCTCGAGTCGCTCGAGCGAATCTGCGCCGCGGGAGGCACGGCGCCGCTCCTCGCTGCCGACTACCCGCTCAAGCATCTCCCGGCCGTGCACCTCACGGCGGGCAATGTGGCGCGGCTTCGCCAGGGACAGCTCGTCCCCGCGGCCGTGCCGGCGGCGGACCACGCTTTGGCGACGGAGGCGCCGAGGGTGCGCCTTTATGATGAGGCGGGGAGATTCTTAGGCGTCGGGATCACCGCGGGCGCGGGCGCCGTGCGGCCGCGTCGGCTGCTCAATATAATTTAAGCCCGCCAGGCTCTAACTCAGTGGCCGACCCGCACCGAGGGGTCGAGCATCCCGAGCGCCTTGTCGGCGTAGGGCTGCCCGGTGTTGTCGATGTCCTGCTTCGTATAGGTGTTCCCGAAGCCGGCACACGTGTCGTCCTTCACCGGAATGCGGGTCGCGGTCTGTGCGACGCATCCCGCGGGGGGCTTGGCTTTGGCGGTGGCCTTATCCGGTGTCGGGGGCGCAGTGGCGCACGCGGCGAGAGACAGCGCGAGCGCGGCCGGGAGGGCGAGTGATTTCAGGATGGCAATCACCTCGATTAAAGAGCCTATGCCCGTGGGTGGTGCGCTGCAAGGCACCGGAAGGGGCGAGGCCGGCCCGCGGCGCGCGCCGTTTTCGGCTCCAAGCCTAAGCTTGTTCGCCGGCCGTTCGAACAGTACAATGCGCGGCTCACCAAAATGGCTCTTAAGACAAGTAGTTAGGACTATCGCGCAATGGCTTTAACCAGCGAGAAAAAGGGCGGGATCCTCGCGCAGTTCCGCCGCGGACCGGCCGACACCGGCTCACCTGAGGTGCAGGTGGCGCTGCTCTCCGAGCGGATCAACGACCTCGGCGAGCACTTCACCGCACACAAGCGCGACCACGCCTCAAGGCGTGGCCTGGTGAAGCTGGTCAATCAGCGCCGCAAGCTCCTCGATTACCTCAGAGCCACCCAACCGCAGAAGTACCAGGAGCTTGTCGAGCGCCTGGGACTGCGCCGCTGAGAAGTGTGTAAGGGCCGCCGTCGTGGACGCGCGGCCCTCATCGTTTTCAGCCGAACCTCCAACTTTCGAGGAATGAAGCTTTGAGCGTCGTCAGCAAGTCGTTTCCATACGGTCCGCACACGGTCACCATCGAGACGGGCGAGGTCGCCCGGCAGGCCGAGGGTGCGGTTCGCGTCTCCATGGGCGATACCGTGGTCCTGGTCACCGCCTGCGCGCAGCAGACCGCAGCGCCCGGACGGGATTTCTTCCCGCTCACCGTCAACTACGTCGAGAAAACCTACGCGGCGGGCCGCATCCCTGGCGGCTTCTTCAAGCGCGAGGGCCGGCCGACCGAGAAGGAGACGCTCACCTCGCGCCTCGTCGATCGCCCCATCCGGCCGCTGTTTCCGGACGGCTTCTATAACGACGTGCAGGTCGTCGCGACGGTGCTGTCGATGGACCCGGAGATCGACGCGGACATCCCGGCGCTGCTCGGCGCGTCCGCCGCGCTCGCGCTCTCGGGCATTCCTTTTAATGGGCCGATCGGCGCCGCGCGCGTCGGCTACCGTGACGGCCAGTACCTGCTCAACCCGACCGCCAAGGACCTCGCGACCTCACAGCTGCATCTCGTGGTGGCGGGCACGGAGCACGCCGTGCTGATGGTCGAATCCGAGGCCAAGGGGCTGTCCGAAGAGGTCATGCTGGGCTCGGTCGTCTATGGCCACGAGCAGATGCAGGTGGCGATCCGGGCCATCAAGGCACTCGCGAGCGAGGCGGGCAAGGAGCGCTGGAAGTGGGAAGCGGCACCGGAGAACGCCGAGCTCACCCAGGCCGTCACGCTGCAGGCGCAGGCGGCGCTCGGGCAGGCGTACAGCATCACCGAGAAGCAGCAGCGTCACGCGCGGCTCACGGAGATCAAGAACCAGGTGCTCTCCGCGCTCACCGGCGGCGACGCGCCCAAGCACAGCAAGGAAGGCGTCGAGAGCGTGCTCTTCAAGCTCGAGAGCAACATCGTGCGCCAGCGCATCCTCAACGGCGAGCCGCGCATCGACGGCCGCGACACGCGCACCGTGCGCCCGATCAACGTGCGGGTGGGCGTGCTGCCGCGCACCCACGGCTCGGCGCTCTTCACCCGCGGCGAGACCCAGGCGCTCGTCGTCACGACGCTCGGCACCACGCGCGATGCACAGATCATCGACGGGCTCGAGGGCGAGCGCCGCGAGCCCTTCATGCTGCACTACAACTTCCCGCCGTTCTCGGTGGGCGAGACCGGCATGATGGGGTCGCCGAAGCGCCGCGAGATCGGCCACGGCAATCTGGCACGGCGCGGCGTGAACGCCGTGATGCCCGACATGACCACCTTCCCATATGTGATCCGCGTGGTGTCGGAGATCCTGGAGTCGAACGGCTCGAGCTCCATGGCGAGCGTGTGCGGCACCTCGCTGTCGCTGATGGACGCCGGCGTGCCCATCAAGGCGCCGGTGGCGGGCGTCGCCATGGGACTGGTGCTCGAGGGCTCGCGCTACAAGGTTCTCACCGACATCCTCGGCGACGAGGACCACCTCGGTGACATGGACTTCAAGGTGGCGGGTACCAAGGACGGCGTGACTGCGCTGCAGATGGACATCAAGGTCGAGGGCGTCACGCCCGAGATCATGAAGGTCGCCCTCGAGCAGGCGCGCGAGGGACGGCTGCACATCCTCGCCGAGATGAACCGCGTCATCCACCAGTCGCGCGAGAAGATGTCCGAGTGGGCGCCGTCCATCATCACTCTCAAGATCGATCCGGAGAAGATTCGCGACGTCATCGGCAAGGGCGGCGCGGTCATCCGCCAGATCACCGAGGAGACCGGCACCACCATCGACATCGAGAGCGATGGCACGGTGAAGATCGCCTCGGTCTCAGGCGCGGCGGGCCGCGAGGCGCAACGGCGCATCGAGCTCATTACCGCCGACGTCGAGGTCGGTCGCATCTACGAGGGTAAGGTGGCGCGCCTCATGGACTTCGGCGCCTTCGTCACCATCCTTCCGGGCCGCGACGGCCTGGTGCACATCTCGCAGATCTCGAACGAGCGCGTCGAGCGCGTCAGCGACAAGCTGCGCGAAGGCGACGTGATCCGGGTGAAGGTGCTCGAGGTCGACCGACAGGGACGCATCCGGCTCTCGATGCGCGATGTGGATGCTCCGCACTGAAGCGGGGCGCGTTTCCTAAGCCAGGGCCCGCGTTGGCGCCCGACGCAGCGTTGCTATGTCCTCTTGGCGATAGTTAGGCACGTGCCTAACTATCGCTGGATGGACTATCGCGCGCTCCCTCGGCTCAAATCTGCGGCTCAGGCTTGCGGCGGTCGTCCGGCGGTCTGGCTGGCGAACTGCCGCAGGCTCTGCTCGAGGTAGCTGCCGACCATTCCACGTGTGGCCACGCCGTACGAGCGGATCACCTGCGAGAGGAAGTCGCGGCTCATCAGCGGCTCGTTGCCGTGCTCCTGCTCGGCGATCACCTGCAGCAGGATCGAGCGCGTGATGTCCCCCTGGGTCTTCTTGTCGATGACGACGAAGTCGATGCGCTCGATGACCAGCCGCCGGATGTCGGCGAGGGTGATGTAGCGGCTCTCGACCGTGTCGTACAAGCGGCGGTTGGGATACTTTTTTATAGTGCGCGGCTCGCTCATCGCACGTCCCTCACTTTGGGTTGTGCACCTTCCTTAGTGCAGGGCGTTCTGACGCTACCTTAGTACATCGGGAGTACGAACCCAACTCCCAACATCGTTTGTCGCTCCTGTTCTACTCGGGCAGGAGCACCTCCTTGACGCCCTGAAACCCCTCCACACGCCAGTGAGCTCCCGCCCAGGCGAGGATTGCCGCCACCGACTCGAGCTTTAGCGTAGCAGGCGGACCCTGATTCAGCATCGTAAGTGCTTGATATAGCTGAGTTTCAGTAGCCCGTGAATCGAGCGCCAAGGACCGACGGGACTTGCTGAGCTTGCCCTGCTGTCGTTCCACGACGAGAGGAAGGTGGGTGTAGCGGGGTGTCGGGAGCTCGAGTGCCCGTTGAAGGGCAATCTGCCAGGGCGTGTTATCGAGGAGGTCCGCGCCCCGGACGACATCGGTCACGCCCTGCCGGGCATCGTCGACGACCACCGCGAGCTGGTAGGCGAACACCCCGTCGCGGCGTCTTACCACGACGTCTCCCCGCTCGCGCAGGCTGAAGGCGCAGTGGCCCTGCGCGCGGTCCTCGAACTCGATGACGCCGTCTGCGACGCGAAAGCGCGTGGCGGTGGGTCCGGCATGCTGCGGAGCGCTGCGGCAGGTGCCGGGGTAGCCGCCATCGCCGGCGAGCTCGCGCCGCGTGCAGCTACACTCGAAGAGCAGGCCGCGGCGCGCGAGCTGTGCGAGCGCCTCGGCATAGTAGACGGTGCGCTGGCTCTGGTACTCGACGGCGCCGTCCCAGGTGAGCCCGTGCGCCTCGAGCGTGCGCAGCATCTCATCCGCACAGCCCGGGACTTCGCGCTCGCGGTCGAGATCCTCCATGCGCACGAGCCAGCGGCCGCCCTGGTGACGGGCGTCGAGGTAGCTGCCGAGGGCCGCGACCAGCGAGCCGAGATGCAGTGGGCCGGTGGGCGAGGGCGCGAAACGCCCGACGTAAGACGCCTCAGCGATAGCGGTCGTCGCGATCGCCGTATTGCCGCTCGCGCCGTTCGCGCCGCTCCTGGGCTTCGATGCTGAGCGTGGCGACCGGGCGCGCCTCGAGGCGCTTGATGCCGATCTCCTCGCCGGTCTCAAGGCAGTAGCCGTAGGAGCCGTCGTCGATGCGCTTCAGCGCGTCGTCGATCTTGCGGATCAATTTGCGCTCGCGGTCGCGGGTGCGCAGCTCGAGGCTGAATTCCTCTTCCTGGGTGGCCCGGTCATTGGGGTCGGGGAAGTTCGCTGCCTCGTCCTTCATGTGCGAGACGGTGCGGTCGACCTCGACCATCAGATCGCGCTTCCAGCTGTGGAGGATGCTGCGGAAATGATCGAGCTGCTCCTTGCTCATGTACAGCTCGCCGCGCTTGACGATGTAGGGCTGTACGTTGCGCGGTCCGGCGAGGAGGCTCCCCGGCTCCGCTCCCTCGACGTCATCGCCTTCGCCGGGGGCTGCGCGGGCGGTAGGCGGCACGAGGCTCACCGGGCGCACGGGCTCACGCGGTGGCGGCGGCGCGGCCGCCGGGCGGGTGATCTTGCGCGCCTCGACGGGCGGCTGACTCGCCGGCGCCGCGGGATGGGCGGTGGATTTCTTCAGCGGGACCGGGCTCTTGCGCGCGTGGGCGGCGGCGCGTCCGCGCGGGCTCTCGCTCTTGCGTGCGGCGGCGACCTTGCGGACCGCGGGCCGGCTCGACGCCTTCCTGCCCTTGGCGGACTTAGGCGCAGTTCTCTTGGCCGGCATTCGATCGCTCCTCGACGCTCGTCAGGGTCTTTTGAAGAACGCGCGATTATACCGGCCGACTTTGACCTGTACAGATGCCCGCTTTTTGGGGGTGTTTTTGCAGTTTGGCGCGCTGCGGAGGCGCCCGGCGCAGCGGCTTCAGGGCAGCGCCACCGCAGGAGCCGGCTGCCATCCGGGCTGTCGTCGCTCGGCGACAACGGTGGTGAAGATCCCGCCGCGCACGTTGAAACGCGCCGTGAGGCGCAGGTAGCGCGCCGCGACTGCGGCGTTCACGTGATCGGCGATCTCGTTGGTCACCGCTTCATGAAAGGCTCCCCGGTCGCGGAACGACCAGATGTAGAGCTTGAGCGATTTGAGCTCGACGCAGCGCCGGTCCGGCACGTACTCGAGGTCGAGCGTGGCAAAGTCCGGCTGGCCGGTGCGCGGGCACAGGCAGGTGAACTCCGGGATGTGCATGCGGATCGTATAGTCGCGCTCGACTTCCGGGTTCGCGAAAGTCTCGAGCTGCGTGGTGGGCGTCGAGGGCATATTCCTCTACACTACACCATCCCCGGAAGGCCGGGACGCGGAGGGTTGAAGGCACAGATGCGGCTGACCAAGATCAAGCTCGCCGGCTTCAAATCCTTCGTCGATCCCACCACCATCAGCTTCCCCAGCAATCTCACCGGTGTCGTTGGCCCCAACGGCTGCGGCAAGTCGAACGTCATCGACGCCGTACGCTGGGTGATGGGCGAGCTGTCCGCGAAGACGCTGCGCGGCGACAACATGGCCGACGTGGTGTTCAACGGCTCGACCGCCCGCAAGCCCGTGGGCAGCGCCGCCGTCGAGCTGCTGTTCGACAACGGCGACGGCAAGATCGGCGGGCCGTACGCGAGCTACGGCGAGATCTCGTGCAAACGCCAGGTGTCGCGCGACGGCCAGTCAGCCTACTTCATCAACGGGGTGCGCTGCCGGCGCAAGGACATTACCAATCTGTTTCTCGGCACCGGCCTCGGCTCGCGCAGCTACGCGATCATCGAGCAGGGGATGATCACGCGCGTCATCGACGCGAAGACCGAGGACATGCGCGCGTTCGTCGAGGAGGCGGCCGGCATCTCCCGCTACAAGGAGCGGCGCAAGGAGACCGAGATACGCATCGCCGAGACGCGCGAGAACCTCGAGCGGCTGCAGGACGTGCGCGATGAGGTCGAGAAGCAGATCCGCCACCTGCAGCGCCAGGCGGCCGCCGCGCGGCGCTACCAGGCGCTCAAGGACAGCGAGCGGCGGCTGATGGCCGAGCTCATCGCCTTGAGGCTGCGCGACCTCGACAGCGGCGCCGAGGTGCACGACGCGGAGCTGCGCAGCCGCGAGCTCGCCATGCAGGCCGAGCTCGCGGGACAGCGCGCCGCCGAGGCAGCGCTCGAGAAGCAGCGTGTCGCACAGACCGAGCTCGGCGAGCGGATGTCCGCGGTGCAGGCGCGCTACTACGAGGCGGGCGCCGATATCTCGCGTCTCGAGCAGACGATCGAGCACACCCGGGAGCTGCGCGAGCGGCAGCGCGACGACCTCACCCAGGCGACCGCGACGCTCACGGAGCTCGCCGCCCATATCAGCCGCGACGAGCAGCAGCTCGAGGCGGTGCGCGCCGAGCTCGGCGAACTCGCGCCGGCGCTCGCGGCCGCAGACGCCGCCGAGCAGCGTGCCGCAGCAAGGCTCGAGGCGGGGGAGCGGACGCTCCACGACGCCCAGCAGCGCTGGGAAGATCACACGCTCGCCGCGGGCGCCGCCGAGCGGACCGCTCAGGTCGAGCGCACCCGTATCGGGGAGCTCGAGAATCAGCTGCGGCGCCTCGCAACGCAGGCCGAGCGCCTCGCCGAGGAGCGCGCCGCGCTCGCGGCCCTCGGGGCCGGCGGCCAGCTGTCGCTCCTCGAGCGCGATGAAACCGAGGCGCGCGCCGCGGGCGATGCGCGC
>JASHQW010000194.1 GCA_030038875.1 Gammaproteobacteria bacterium
CGGCCGCGGCCACGAGCGGCAACGATCTCGCGGCGATCGCGGGGGCGGCGCGCGCGGCGAGCGGGCGCCACGGGAGGGAGCTCTACATGCCGCTGCGGCTCGCCCTCACCGGGCGCACGCACGGGCCCGAGCTCGCCCCGCTCCTTAAGGCCATGCCGCCCGGCAAGGCGCGCGAGCGGCTGGTGCGCTTCGCATGATCCGCATTCACGACTCGCTGAGCGGCGAGAAGCAGGAGCTCCGGCCCATCACGCCCGGGCAACTGCGCATGTACGTCTGCGGGCTCACCGTGTACGACTACGTGCACATCGGGCACGCGCGCATGCTGACGGTGTTCGACGTCGTGACCCGCTATCTCCGGCACCGCGGCTATCGCCTCACCTACGTACGCAACATCACCGACATCGACGACAAGATCATCCGCCGCGCCGCCGAGAACGGCGAGACGACGGAGGCGCTCACGGCGCGCTTCATCGCCGCCATGCACGAGGACTGCGCGCGGCTCGCCATCCTGCCGCCGGACTCCGAGCCGCGCGCCACGCAGTACGTGCCGCAGATCATCGCCATGGTGGCGAAGCTCATCGAGGGCGGCTACGCCTACCGTGCCACCGACGGCGACGTGCTCTATTCGGTCGCGAGCTTCGCGCCCTACGGGCGGCTCTCCGGCAAGCGCCTCGCGGACCTGCGCGCCGGGGCGCGCGTCGAGGTGGACGAGGCGAAGCGCGACCCGCTGGATTTCGTGCTGTGGAAGCACGCCAAGCCGGGTGAGCCCTGGTGGGACTCGCCCTGGGGCCGGGGACGCCCCGGCTGGCACATCGAGTGCTCCGCCATGTCGACGGCGCTTTTGGGCACGCACTTCGACATCCACGGCGGCGGCATGGATCTCAAGTTCCCGCACCACGAGAACGAGATCGCGCAGTCGTGTGCGGCGACGGGCGATGAGTTCGTGAACCTGTGGATGCACAACGGCTTTGTCAACGTCGACGAGGAGAAGATGTCGAAGTCGCTCGGCAACTTCTTCACGCTGCGCGAGGTGCTCGCGACGCTGCGTCATCCGGAGGTGCTGCGCTACTTCTTCCTCGCCAGCCACTATCGCGGGCCGATCAACTACTCGCTCGAGCAGCTCGAGCAGGCGGACGCGGCACTGACCCGCATCTACACGGCGCTGCGCGGGCTGCCGACAGGAGCGGCGGGAACGAGCGCCGCCACCGCGCGCTTCGCGGAGAGCATGGACGATGACTTCAACACTCCCGAAGCGCTCGCGGTGCTGCAGGGGCTGACGCGCGAGATCAACACCGCCCGCGATGCCGGCGAGCTCACGCGCGCCGCCGCGCTCGGCGGCGAGCTCAAGGCGCTCGGCAACGTGCTCGGGCTCCTTACGGTGCCGGCGGAGGAGTGGTTTCGCCTCACGCGGGCGGCCGGTGCCGCTGCCGGGGGGCGCGGGCAGTTGAGTGACTCGGAGGTCGAGGCGCGGATCGCGGCGCGCACAGCGGCGCGCACCCGGAAGGACTTCAAGGAGTCGGATCGCATCCGCGATGAGCTGGCCGCGGGCGGCGTAGTCCTGGAGGACAAGCCGGGCGGGAAGACGAGCTGGCGGCGGGCTTGAGAGGGCGCGGTGCGCGCTTCCTGCACGCGGACCGCGCGAGGCGAGACAACTATTCCCTGGGTGGGGATCCCGCCAGGCCGAGGAACACCATCACGGCGCGGTTCAGGCGCACCAGATCCTCATCCGCCAGCCGACCGATCCGCGTACCAACTTTGGCGCGCGAAACCGTCGTGATCTTGTCGACCATCAGTCTTGAGGCCATCTGAAGCCCGTTTATCGAGGACGGCTCGATAAGCACGCGCAGCAGCGGGGCCTCTGTCGGATCGGAGGTAAAGGCGCAAACCGTCACGGCGGAAGTGGCCTCAAACCGGTCATCCTGCAAGATCACCGCAGGGCGTGGCTCGCCGAGGTATTCGGGCCCACCACTCACGGTCCAGAGCTCACCGCGCTTCACTTTGAGTCCCGGCACTCGGAGATGCCGTCGACGAATGCCTGGTCCTCGCGCGCGTGAGCGCTCTCAGCGACCGCACGTGATTGACGACGAGCCTCGGCGGCAAAGCCGGGCGAGCGCACATCGGGGACCCAGATCTGGATGGGTCTCAAGCCCTGGCGGCGCAGACGCTCGCGATGGGCCCGCACCTTGGCCTTGGATGTGGCGGTCTTGGCGGATCGCTTCGAGCGGGGCACGACAAGGATCTCTTCTGGGTTACATGTAACCATAGCACGGCGGCAGTCCGCCGAGATATGGTGCGATTCCAGGCTGGCTACGGAGTTAGGGACGGGCGCCCGGGGCGACTTGCTATTATCAGCGCCGGCTCGGGGCATGGCGCAGTCTGGTAGCGCATCTGCTTTGGGAGCAGAGGGTCGGGAGTTCGAATCTCCCTGCCCCGACCAATTCAAACGGGCTGGGGCGGGCCCGGGTGCAAGGCCTGCACGAGTATTGCCAGATCCTCGGCGCTCGTCTCGCCATGCGTGACGCAGACGCGCACCACGTCCCGCTCCTCGAAGCGTGCGAGCGACACCCAGGCGCGGCCCGACTGCAACACGCGTGCGACGACCGACCGCGGGTCACCCACCGCCGCGGGCGGCACGAGCGAGAGCACCGCGAGCGGGGAATCATTGACCACCGACCAACCGCGCTTCTCCAGCTCGCTGCGGAGCGAGGCGGTGAGTGCGACCGCACGCTCGATGTGCGCGGCATGTCCTGCCCAGCCGGCCGAAGCCAGCGACAGGAACAGTCGCAGCCCTAGAAAGCGGCGCGACCACTGCACGGAGTTCATGTAGGGATCGAGCGACAGCTCGCGCGAGGGCATGTAGCTCGCCGCGACCTGAAAGGCGGCGGTCAGGGATGTGGGGTCGCGCACGATGAACATGCCGCACCCCATCGTGGTCGCGAACCACTTGTGCGCATCGATGGTCGCCGAATCGGCGCGTTCGAGACCTGCGACTGCCGCGCGCAGCCGCTCCGAGGCTACGATGGCGCCGCCCCAGGCCGCATCGACGTGGTACCAGAGACCGTGGCGCGCGGCGAGCTCGGCGCAGGCATTCAGGGGATCCACCATGCCGGCGTTGCTCGTGCCGGCCGTGGCGACGATGAGGAAAGGCACCCGCCCGCCCGCGAGATCCTCGCTGATCGCCTGCTCGAGCGCCGTGGGCGACATGCGCCCGCGGCCGTCGGTGGCCACCAGGTGCGCGGCCGAGCGGCCGATGCCCGTCTGATGCGCGATCTTGACCCAGCTGCCGTGGCACTCCCGCGAGGTATAGAACACTGGTTGACCCGGAAAAGCGCGCGTGCCGTCGGAGGCGAATGCGGGATGCGCGCGCGTGAGCGCGCACAGCATGCCGGTGTAGTTGGCCTCGGACCCGCCCGAGGTGAAGTGCCCGCCGGCGCCGGGGGGGAATCCCGCGCGCTGCGCGACGCTGCGGATCACGTGCGCCTCGAGTGCCACCGCCGCCGGCGAGGTCGTTGCGCTCGCGAGCTGGGGATTGAAGGAGCTGACGATGCGGTCCGCACATTGCGCCGGGAACGAGGGCGCGGGATTGAAGAGCCCGAAGTAGCGCGGGTGGATCTGGTGCGTCACGCCGTGCTCGAGCATCCCCATCGACCACTCGATGAGCTCCGCGAGCGGGCGGCCGGCGGCGAAATCGAAGCGCGCCAGCTCACGGCTGAAGGCCTCGATGTCGATATCCGGCGTGGCGGGTCCGGCGCGCACGCGCTCGAGCGCGCGCGCCAGCGCACGAGTCAGCCAGTCATCCACCTCCTGCCGTTGTGCGCCAGCGGGAAAGAGCGCCGCGTCGGGGGCGCTGAGCGAACCTTCCCCGTCGGAGCCGGTCATCTG
>JASHQW010000195.1 GCA_030038875.1 Gammaproteobacteria bacterium
GGGTGGCGGCGTGCTTCTCGATAGTCTCTCCAGCCCGGCCGCGCTGCGCGCGGCGCAGGGCGCGGGCCTGTGGCTCGCGCGCGAGGTGGCGCAGCCTCTCTCGCGGCCGCTCGAGTTTGCGGGCGGGGCGAGCCTCGCGGCGCATCTCACGGAATGGCCCGCGGGCGTCACGGTGGTCTGCCGTTGTCAGTATCACCCGCAGGATCCGCGCGAGCTGCGCGAGGCGCACGAGCGCAACCTCCTGCGGCTCGCCGCCGCGTGCCGGGCGCAGGGACGGGAGCTGGCCCTCGAGGTGAGCCCGGGCGGCGCCGGCGCACTGCGTGCCGACACGGAAGCGCGCGTCCTCTCCCGACTCTACGAGCTCGGGATCCGCCCGGACTGGTGGGTGCTTGAGGCGCAGCGCCGCGACCTGAGCTGGGAGAGCTGCGCCCGGGTGATCGGAGCGAGCGACCCCTGGTGCCGCGGGTTCCTCGTCGCGTTGCGCGCACCGCTCGAGCCGCAGGCGCCGCACCTTGCCGCCGCCGCCGCGAGTCCCGTCGTGCGCGGCTTGATCGCCGGCGGTAGGATAATTGAGGATGTCGCAGCCGCGTGGCTGTCGGGACAAATGCCCGCCGAGTCGGTGATCGACGAGATCGTCGGGCGCTTGCGCGCACTGCTCGAAGCCTGGGGGGCGGTACGCGATCCGCGCTTCGATCCGCCGCAGGGGGAGAGACGTTGACGGCAAGCCGGCTCACCGTAGCCCAGGCGCTGGTGCAGGCCATGACCGCCCAGTGGACCGTGGTCGCCGGCGAGCGCCAGCGCGTGTTCGCCGGCGTGTGGGCCATCTTCGGGCACGGCAACGTGGCGGCGCTCGGGGAGGCGCTGTACGCGGCGCGCGACGTCCTGCCGACGCTGCGGGCTCACAACGAGCAGGCGATGGGCCACGCGGCGATCGCCTACGCCAAGGCCTCGCAGCGCCGGCGCATGATGGCGTGCACCACCTCGATCGGGCCCGGCGCCACCAATCTCGTGACCGCGGCGGCGGTCGCGCACGTCAACCGCCTGCCACTGCTGCTCCTGCCGGGCGACGTGTTCGCCAGCCGCGCGCCCGATCCGGTGCTGCAGCAGGTCGAGGACTTCGGCGACGGGCTCGTTACGGCCAACGACTGCCTGCGGCCCGTGTCGCGCTACTTCGACCGCATCACGCGGCCCGAGCAGCTCTTGCGTGCCTTCCCGCGGGCCATGCAGGTGCTGACGGACCCGGCGAGCTGCGGTCCCGTGACGCTCGCGCTCTGTCAGGACGTGCAGGCGGAGGCGCACGACTGGCCACGCAGCTTCTTCGAGGAGCGCGTGTGGAGCGCGCGGCGTCCGCCGCCGGACCCGCGCGAGCTTGCCGAGGCCGCTGAGGTGCTGGGCGCGGCACGCTGTCCGCTCATCGTATGCGGCGGGGGCGTCCTCTATTCCGAGGCGGGCACGGCGCTGCGCGCCTTCTGCGAGCGGCACGGGGTGCCGAGCGGCGAGACGCAGGCCGGCAAGTCCGCCCTGCCGGCGAGCCATGCGCTCAATCTCGGCGGCGTCGGCGTGACCGGCACCGCCGCCGCCAACACCCTGGCGGCCGACGCGGATGCGATCCTCGCCGTCGGCACGCGCCTCTCGGACTTCACGACCGGGTCGGGCGCGCTCTTTCGCGCACCGGGACGCCGGATCGTGGCGCTCAACGTGCAGCCCTACGACGCCGACAAATACCAGGCGCTGCCGCTCGTTGCGGATGCGCGCGAGGGTCTCACCCGGCTCAGCGAGGCGCTCGGGGACTACCGCGCGCCGCGCGAGTGGACCGAGCGCGCGCAGCGCGCACACACCGAGTGGCTGCGCACGGCGTCCGCGTTCACCGCTCCCGCCGCCCCGCCCGCGCTGCCGTCCGACGCGCAGGTGATCGGCGCGGTGCAAAGAGCGAGCGAGGCCTCCGACATCGTGGTGTGCGCGGCCGGCGGCCTCCCCGGGGAGCTGCACCGGCACTGGCAGGCGGCGCAGCCGGGCGGCTACCACCTCGAGTACGGCTACTCCTGCATGGGTTATGAGATCGCCGGAGCGCTCGGCGTCAAGCTCGCGCAGCCACAGCGCGAGGTGATCGTCATGGTCGGCGACGGCTCCTATCTCATGCTCAACAGCGAGATCGCGACCTCGGTGCGCCTCAATGCCAGGCTCATCGTCGTGCTGCTCGACAACGGCGGCTTCGGCTGCATCGAGCGCATGCAGCGCTCCACCGGAAATGCGAGCTTCAACAACCTGCGCCCTGCAGCGGACCGGTCGCTCGATCTCGTGGCGCATGCGCGCAGCCTCGGAGCGCTTAGCTGCGCCGTCGGCAGCACGGCGGAGCTCGAGAGCGCCATCGCCGCCGCGCGGCGCGCCGACCGCACCACGGTGCTCGTCATCGGGACCGACCCGGTCGCCAGCACCGCCGCCGGCGGCTGCTGGTGGGACGTTCCGGTGCCCGAGGTGTCGGAGCGCGCCGAGATCCGCGCGGCGCGCGCGGCCTACACCAAGGCCCGCCGGCGGCGCGCGGACGAGGCGTGAGCGATGCAGGTTCGCCTCGGCGCCAATCCCATCATCTGGTCGAACGACGATCTCAGGGAGCTGGGCGCCGACATCACGCTCGAGACCTGCCTCGGCGAGGCGCGCGCGGCGGGTTTCGAGGGCATGGAGCTCGGCCATAAATTTCCGCGCGAGGCACACGCGCTCGCCGCGGTGCTCGAGCGCTTCTCTCTCAAATGTGTCTCGGGCTGGTATTCGGCAGAGCTCCTGGTGTGGGGGGCACGCGAGGAGCTGACGCGGCTGCGTCCGCACCTCGAGCTCCTCAAGGCCATGGGGAGCCCCGTGCTGGTGTTCGCCGAGGTGAGCCACGCGGTGCACGGCGACTTGAGCCGCCCGCTGTCCGAGCGCCCGGTGCTGACGGCGCGCGACTGGGGCAAGCTCGGCAAGCGGCTCACCGAGGTGGCCGCGGCGACCGCGGCGGAGGGAGTGCGTCTCGCCTATCACCCTCACATGGGCACGGTGGTGCAGAGTGAGGCAGACATCGACGCTCTGATGGCCGCGACCGGACCCGAGGTGGGGCTGCTGCTCGACACCGGACACGCGGCGCTCGCGGGCGCCGATCCCGCGGCGCTGGCGCGGCGCTATGCGCCACGAATCGTGCACGTGCACGCCAAGGATGTGCGCGCCAAAATCGCCGCCCAGGCGCGCAGCGCGAACTGGAGCTTTCTGCGTGCGGTGCTCGCGGGCGTGTTCACGGTGCCGGGAGACGGCGACGTCGCTTTCGAACCGGTGTTCGCCGCGCTGCGCGACTATTGCGGCTGGGTGGTGCTCGAAGCCGAGCAGGATCCGCGCATCGCCAATCCCCTGACCTACGCGAGGCTCGGCTACCAGCACCTCAAGCGCCTCGTGTCGGAGCACGCCGCGTGAGCTCGAGACTTCTCGTCAGACCCGACACTTCCGCCAACGCGACCCAGGTGCACCGCATCACGCCGGAGAGCGCGGGGTGGCGCTACGTTGGCTTCGAGGTGTTCGACCTCGCCCCAGGGCAGGCGTGGGCGCGCGTCCTTGCGACCCGCGAGCAGTGCCTGGTGCTGCTCTCGGGCCGCGCGAGCGTGCGCGTCGCAGGTGAGGATTTCGGCACGATCGGCGCACGCGAGAGTCCGTTCACCGGCAAACCCTTCGCGGTCTATGTGCCGCCGCGGGCCGAGGCGCACCTCAGCGCGCTAGGCCACTGCGAGCTCGCCGTGGGCTCGGCGCCCGCGCAGGGACGCTTCCGGCCGCGCGTGATCCTGCCCGAGGACGTGCGGGAGGAGGTGCGGGGCACGGGCACCAACACCCGCTATGTCTATGACATCCTGCCGGAGAGCGCCGAGGCCGAGTCGCTGCTGGTCGTCGAGGTGCGCACGCCCGGCGGACACTGGTCGAGCTATCCGCCCCACAAGCACGACTCAGCCGCCGGCGGCGAGAGTCAGCTCGAGGAGATCTATTATCATCGTCTGTCGCGCCCGGGCGGTTTCGCTTTCCAGCGCGTCTTCACGGACGACCGCTCGCTCGATGAGACAATGGCGGTGGAGGATCGCGATCTGGTGCTGGTGCCGCGCGGCCACCACCCGGTGAGCGCCCCGCATGGGTTCGATCTTTACTATCTGAACGTCATGGCAGGGCCCGTGCGGCGCTGGCGCATCAGCTACGCGCCGGGCTACGAGTTCCTGACAGGGCGCTGACGGCGGACGGACCATGGCGACGGTCGGCATGGCGGTACTCGGCTGCGGACGCATCGGCCGCCTGCACGCGCGCAATCTGGCGCGGCATGCGCGCGTGCGGCTCGCGACAGTGTTCGATGTCGCGGACGAGGCGGCGCAGCAGACCGCCACCGAGCTCGGCGTGCGGGCGGCGCGCAGCGTGGATGAGGTGTGGGACGATCGCAACGTGCGCGCGGTCGTCATCGCCAGCCCCACCGACACGCACGTGCCGCTCATCGTCGCGGCGGTCAAGGCCGGCAAGGCGATCTTCTGCGAGAAGCCGATCGACATGAGCCTCGAGCGCGCGCGCGCCTGCTGGAGCGAGATCTCCGCCGACACGCCCGTCGTCATGCTCGGCTTCAACCGCCGCTTCGATCCCTCCTACCGCGCGCTGCGCGAACGGCTCAAGCTCGGGGAGATCGGCCGGCTCGAGCTCGCCGTCATCACCAGCCGCGATCCGGCGCCGCCCCCGGCAAGCTATCTCCAGAGCTCCGGCGGCCTGTTCCGCGATATGACCATCCACGACTTCGACATGGCGCGCTACCTTGCCGGGGACATCGCCAAGGTACACGCCTTCGGCGCGAACCTGGTCGATGCCGAGATCGGCAAGCTCGGCGACATCGATACCTGCGCGATCTCGCTGCGCGCCAAGTCCGGCGCGCTCATTCAGATCAACAACAGCCGCCGCTGCGTGTACGGCTACGATCAGCGGCTCGAGGCCTTCGGGCCGGGCGGCATGCTGCAGGCGGGAAATCGCCGCGAGACCTCGGTCGCATCCTGGAATGGCGAGCACACCGCCGGCCGCGATGCGGTGCTGCATTCCTTCATCGAGCGCTACGCACAGGCCTATGAAGCCGAGATGGATGCCTTCGTGGTCGCGCTCGCGGAAGGGCGGCCGATGAGCCCGGACTTCGGCGACGGGGTGGAAGCGCTGCGGCTCGCGGTGGCGGCCGGCGAGAGCCTGCGCACGGGGCGCGTGGTCGACGTCGGACCTTAAGAAGCCCGCAGCTTAAGCTGCGTACGGGTCTCGGCGGACGAGAGTACCCGCGCGCCGAGGAGCTGGACGAGGCTCACGGCGCGCTCGACCAGTTGCGCATTGGTCGCGAGCACTCCCTTGCCGAGGTACAGGTTGTCCTCGAGGCCGACCCGCACATTGCCTCCCAGGATCAGCGCCTGAGCGACCATCGGCATCTGCAGCCGGCCGACCCCGAACGCCGACCATGGCACATCGCGCGGCAGGGCGTCGCGCATCGCCAGCATGGCCTGCGCCGTCGCAGGCGCGCCATATTTGATGCCGAGGCACAGCTGAAACAGCGCCGGCGGAGCGAGCAGGCCCTCGTCGATCAGCTGCCGGGCGAGCTCGATGTGCCCGAGCTCGAAGACCTCGACCTCGGGGCGCACGCCGCGCGCGCGGTACTCCGCGGCGATGGCGCGCAGGTAGCGCGGCGTCGTGCCGTAGAGTGCCTCGCCGAAATTGAGCGAGCCGCAGTCGAGGCTCGCGATCTCGGGCGCGAGCTCCACGATGTGACTGATGCGCTCGCGCGGCCCGACGAAATCCGTCCCCTGGGCGAAGGCGAGTGGCGCCTCGTCCGGTCCGAGCACCAGGTCCCCGCCCATGCCTCCGGTCAGATTGAGGATGACCTCGGCGCTGCGGCTGCGGATGCGCTCGACCACCTCGCGATACAGGGCGGTCGCGCGGCTCGGCGCGCCCGAGGCGGGATCGCGCACGTGGATGTGCACGATGGCCGCGCCGGCGGCATGCGCCTCGAGCGCCGCCGTCGCGATCTGCGCGGGCGTCACCGGCACGTGCGGGCTCTTGCCGACCGAGTCGCCGGAGCCGGTGACCGCGCAGGTGATGAAGACCGCCTCGCTGGGCACTGCCGCCCTCCGCCGCCTGAGGAGTTGAGCAGCATAGCGCCAAAGCCCGCACAATAGCGCCTCGCCGCGGGGCTCTCGCGAGGGGACCATGACCAAGAACCGCTCGGCCGGCTGGGGGATGGGCGCGCTGCCGCGCATCGTGCGCGGGGAGGGGAGCTACCTCTTTGATGCAGCGGGCCGGCGCTACCTCGATGGCTCGGGCGGGCCGGCCGCCTTCAGCATCGGGCACGGCAACCGTGAGGTGAACGCGGCGATTGCCGCGCAGCTCGCGCGGGTGGCGTGTGGCTACCGGTATCTCTTCACCAGCGAGCCGCTCGAGGAGCTGACGAGCCTCCTGCTCTCGCTCTGCGGTCCCGCGTTCGGGCACATCGTGTATTCGGGCAGCGGCTCGGAGGCGGTGGAGTCGGCACTGAAGGTGGCGCTGCAGTACTGGGACGCCCGCGGACTTTCCACCAAGAAGCACTTCATCGCGCGCGAGCGCTCCTACCACGGCAATACGCTCGGGGCGCTCTCCGTGTCGGGATTCCTCGAGCGCCGGCGCCCGTTCGAGGGGAGCCTCCTCGACGTCGCATTCGTGTCCGCCGCCAACGCCTATCGGCCGCTGCGCGGGCTCGAGGGCCCGGCACTCGCTCAGGTGCTCGCCGACGAGCTCGAGGGGAAGATCGAGGCACTGGGCGCGGAGCGCGTCGCGGCCTTCATCTACGAGCCGGTGGTGGGAGCCGCGGGCGGCGCGGTGCCGGCGCCCGCGGGTTACGCGCGTGCGGTGGAGGCCGTGTGCGCGCGCCACGGAGTGCTGGTGATCGCCGACGAGGTGATGTGCGGCTCCGGCCGCTGCGGCACCTGGCGCGCGCTCGAGCACGATGGCGTGGTCCCCGACATCCTGGCGGTGGGCAAGGGGCTCGCCGGCGGCTACATCCCGCTCGCGGCGACGATCATGAGCCGCACGCTCGGCGATACGATTCTCGCCGCGCACGGCGCCATCCTGAGCGGCCACACCTACTCGGGCCACACCACCGCCTGCGTGGCCGCGCTCGCGGTGCAGCGCATCGTTCAGCGTGAGGGGCTGCTCTCGCGGGTGCACGCACGCGGCGCAGCGCTGCTTAAGGAGCTGCGCCGTGCGCTCGAGCCGTTCGCCGAGGTCGGCGACGTGCGCGGGCGGGGTTACTTCATCGGCATCGAGTTCGTGCGCGATCGCTCGAGCCGCGCGCCGCTGCCGCCCGAGCGCGCCTTCAGCCAGGCGTTGGCCAAGCGCGCTTTCGAGGACGGTCTCATCATCTATCCGTGCGCCGGCCACGTCGGCGGCACCGCCGGCGACACGGTGATCGTGGCTCCACCCTACAACGCGAGCGACGCCGAGCTGGCCGAGCTCGTCCAGAAGCTCACGCACGCCCTCGAGCGCACGCTCGCGGCAGGGTAAGGCAGCGGCCTCCACCACACCTGCGGCGGTGTGGTGGCGAAGCTCCTCAGGAGGCGGGGCCGGTCTAGAACCTCTGTCCGATCTTGAGGTAGATCGTGCGCGGCTGCGTCGGGATCACGTACGGCTGCGTACAGGTGGTCGTCGCGCACTCGACGAAGCGCGTGAGCTGCGCACGCTCGTCGAACACGTTGCTGAGCGTCAGCTCGAGTGAGAAGTTGTTGTGCTTTGCGCCCGCCGCCAGATCGACGATGCCGTAAGACGGGAGCATACCGAGGTCCTGCTGGTCGACCAGGCGCAGCAGCGGCTCGCTGCCCGACTGGTAGACGTAGCCGGCCTGGGCATGTGCGTCCCAATCCCACAGCGGGAAGTTGTAGCGCGCGATGAGGTTGCCCTTGAACTTCGGCGCGACCGGGAGCGAGGTGCCCGAGGGCGCCTCGGGGCCGTCGGGCGCCAGGATGCTCGGTTCGGAAAAACCGCTCGCGGCCGTGTAGCGATAGCCATTCACCTGATCGGGGCAGTCGGTGCTGAGCTCCGGCTGGCCATTGACCACCACGACGCCCTGCGGGCCGCAATAGTTCGCGGTCGTGACCGCGTGCAGGTAGGTCGCGCCGCCCGAGATCAGCCAGTTGGTGGTCGGCGCCCAGTCGAGCGTGGTCTCGAAGCCGCGGATCTGCGCCGAGGCGGCGTTCTGCACCACGGTCACGCTGTTCGGTCCCAGGTAGAGGAACTGAAAATTATCCCAGTTCTCGAGGAACAGCGCGCTGTTCCAGCGCAGCGTGTGATCGTCGGTGGTCGTCTTCCAGCCGATCTCCCAGTTGGTGAGGAAGTCCGCTTTGTACGGCGGGAAGATCGAGTGGATCGCGGGATCGAACACGCGGTTCACGCCGCCCGGACGGAAACCCGTGGAGTACGTGAAGTAGGCGAGCTTGTTCGGATCGAACTTGTAGGTGAGTGTGGCCCGGTAGGTGCGGCCGTTGTCCGACACCGTCTGATTGAGATCCTGGCACGGGGCGCCGTGGAAGGGCCCGCTGCCGGCGAAGCAGATGTTCTGTCCCGGATAGAAGCTGGTCAAGTCGCCGAAATTAGCCGAGTAGCCGTAGAAGCCCTGCAGCGAGTTCTTGTACTGGTAGAAGCGGATGCCCCCTATGAACTGCCAGGCGGAGCTGATGTCCCAGGTCAGCTGGCCGAAGGCCGCCTCGTCGCGATCGACGCGCTCCTCGTCGGTGAGCCAGATGGTGTTGCCGGCGACGCCGGGGATATCGAGCGCCTGCGCGAGACCCTGCGGGTTGTAGGTGAACGGATTGCCGCCCGCGCCCGGGATCGTGTATTGCTCCCAGATCTCGTGTACCTGACGCTGCGCGAAGAGTCCCACCAGACCCTTGACGGCGTAATCCTGCGGCGTCGTGAGGCGCAGCTCGTTCGCCCACTTCGTGTAGTGGCCGTTGGTGATCACGTACTCCTGCGGCTCGGCGAAGTCGGCGGCCGAGGGGTAGGGGGTACCGCTCAGGCACGCACCATAGGAGCCCGGATGAGACGTGGCATACGCATAGCCGGCATTGCTCAGCCACTGGCAGCCGGAGGCGAAGTACTTGTCGTAGAAATAGGTGTAGTCGCTGTAGTCCGAGAGCGTGTGCTCGTTGCGCACGAACCAGCCGCCGGCGTAGGTGATGTCGAAGTCGCTGACCTTGCCCTCGACCGTGAGCGAGCTCTGGCTCCAGGAGTCCTGGTAGCTGTCGGGCGTGCCGAAGCGCGCCACGTCGAGGTCGCCCATCGCCGGGTCGTAGCCGAAGAAGCCGTTGGAGTTCTCCGACTGGGCCATGAACTGCGGAGTGACCGTCCAGCTGTCCCCGAGCAGCAGGCGCAGCGCGCCGCGCCCGCCGATGGTTGAGACGGTGTTGTACTGGCTGTCGGGGTTGGTCACGGTGGTCGAGGTCCCGGGCACGGGGGCGAAGCCGGTGTCGACCGTGCAAGGGCACCCGGTACCGACCGGATAGTTGCGCACGCCGTTGAGAATGCCGGCGTTCGCGTCGGTGCCGGCGATGTTGTGGATGTAGCCCGCATCGTGAACGTCCCAGCCCACGAGGCGAATCGCCGCGTTAGTGCCCAGCGGGATATTGATGAAGCCTTCGAGGCTCGAGCCGGTGCCGCCGTGGTCGACGCTGTTGATGTTGGCGTCGTAGCCGGCCGAGAATCGCGACGGATCCGGCTTGTTGGTGATGATGCGGATGGTGCCCGCCTCCGAGCTCGCGCCGTAGAGCGTTCCCTGCGGGCCCTCCAGCACCTCGATGCGCGCGATGTCGTAGATGTGGATGTCGACCGTGCCATCGATAGTCGTTACCGGCTGCTCATCGAGATAGGTGCCGACGGTCGGCTGGGAGGCGGAGTGGTTGCCGTCCTGGCCGCTCACCACGCCGCGCATGTACTCGTGCGTGGTACCGATGCCGGTGCCGCCCTGACCGAGCCCCTTCACGGTGGTGACGCCCGACAGATACTTCACGTAGTCGTCGATATCGGTGATGTTGAGCTCCGCAAGCTTCTCGGTATCGAGCGCCTGGATGCTGACCGGCACGTCCTGCAGGTTCTCGGTGCGCTTCTGCGCCGTGACGACGATCTGCTCGAGACCGCCGGTCTCGCCCGTGCCCGCCTGCGGGGCAGGCTGCGCCTGCTGCGCATAGGCGGCCGGGATGGCCACGAGCACGGCGGAGGCGAGAGGCAGGCCGATTCGAAGCGGCACGGGACGACCCGCCGGACGGGTCGCTGCCCGCATGAGTTTTCTGCGACGACTGCGTGTCATGGAGCTCCCCCTCGATTGAGCGCGGCTCTCACAGCCGCTTCTGCATTTCTATTGTCACATCAGTGGGCACCTTCGGGTAGGCCGTCAGCACCGAGCCGAGGGCCGCCTCGAGCGGTTTCAGCCAGGGCTCGTAATGTCGCCATTGTTCAAGGCCCGTCGTAAAAATCGGCTGGCGCACCTGCTCGGAGCTCGCGGTGCGCACGGCGCGCTCGTTGTCGTAGAACTTGAGACAACTCTCCTCGAATTCCAGGCCGCAAGCTCCAAGCAGCCGGCGCACCTCGTGCTCGGTGTGCGCGACCATGTCCTCATAGAAGACGCGATGCACCTTTCCGGGGAGCGCTGCATCAAAGTGGTGCATGAGCGCGACGTAATCGCGGTAGTAGAGTCCCAAGTCCTCGAGGGCGTAGGCGAAGCTCTGGCCGCGGGCGAAGTGCTGCTTGAAGCACGAGAAGCAGCAGCCCATCGGGTGGCGGCGCGCATCGATGAGGGTGGCGTTCGGCAGGATGAGATGAATCAGGCCGACATAGAGGCAGTTGTTCGGCATCTTGTCGATGAAGAACGGCGCGGCGCTCTTGCGCAGATGGCGGGTGCTGTCGAGGTAGCGCTCGCCGAGCGCGCGCAGCTGCGCGCTGCTTAAGGCGGCCACGGCCTCGAAGAAGCCCGCGCCCGGCTCCGTGCCGCCTCGCTCGGCCAGCTCGTGCGCGATCTGCGGCACGTCCGGCAGCTCCATGGTCCCCTCGACGCGCGAATGGCTCGCGAGAATCTGCTCGAGCAGCGTCGAGCCCGCGCGCGGCAGGCCGAGAATGAAGATCGGATCGCGCGCCGCCACGCCGGAGCCCGCGCGCGCGGCGAAGAACTCGCGCGTGAAGAGCGCGCACGAGCGGCGCACGAACGCGGCGTTCTCGGCGGCGCTGTAGGGGAGCGACTCGCGCCGCAACGCGTTGCCCGCCGCGTAGTGGCTGAAGGACTCCTCCCAGGACCCCTGGTCCTCGAGCGCTTTACCGAGCGTGAACTCGAAGTGCAGCCGATCCTCGTCGCTCAAATCGGTGCGCGCGAGCGCCGCGCGCAGCACCGCCACGTCGGCCGCCGAGAAGCTGAAGGTCTTCAGGTTCGCGAGGCTCCACCAAGCCTCGCCGAGCGTCGGCTCGCGCTCGAGCGCGCCGCGATACGCGGCGATCGCCTCCGCGACCCGCCCGGTGGTCTTGAGCGAATGACCGTAGCTCATCCACACCTTCGGCTGGTGTGGGAACTCCGCCAGCACTCCCTCGTAGATACGGGCGGACTCGGCGTACTCGCCGAGATTGACGAGCACCGCGGCCTTGAGGTTCCGATAGCCGGGATTGCGCGGCTCCCTCTCGAGCAGCTGCTCGACGTGCGGAAGCGCCGCGACCGCCTTGCCCTGACGGTTCAGCACGAGGGCGTAGTTGTGGCGGGCGGCATCGAAGCCGGGCGCGAGCTCGAGGCAGCGCTCGAGCAGCGTCTGTGCGTCCCGCCAGCGCCGCAGCCGCGCCGCCACCTCCGCCAGCATGCGCAGAGCCGCGACGTCGGTCGGGTGGCTCAAGAGGTGCGCGCGCAGCAGCGCCTCCGCCTCGGGAATGCGGTTCTCGACCAGCGCCGCCGCCGGGGCGAGCAGGCGCGGATCGCGGGTCGCGGCCTTGATGTGCCGCGCATAGGCCTCGTCGGCGCCGGCGGCGTCGCCCGCTCCCGCGAGGTGGTCGGCGAGCGCGCGCCAGGCGTCCGGCAAGTCGGGCTTGAGCGCGACGGCGCGGCGGAGCGCCGCGATCGCCGCCTCTCCCTGGCCGGCGCTACCGAGCGTGACGCCGAGCTCGAACTGCGCTTCGGCCCAGCCGGGCTGGCGGCGACAGAGGTCCTCGAGCCCGGTGAGCGCGGCGGGCAGGTCGCCGCCGGCGCGCCGCGCCACGGCGAGCAGCAGCAGCGCGCCGGGATGTCCGGGCACGACGCGCAGGATCTCGGTGGCCTGCTCGGCGGCGAGGGCCGGCTGCGCATGCAGCAGCCGTGCGGCGTGCTTCAGCGCGACCTCGAGCGAGCCTAGCGGCTGTGACTCGCCGCTCACGCGCCCCGCGCGGCGCCGAAGTGCCGGTCGGCGATCAGACACAGAATCTCGTACATCATCGTGGCGCCGACGAGCGCGGTGTTGCCGGTCTGGTCGTAGGGCGGCGCGACCTCGACGACGTCGCCGCCGATCAGGTTGAGGCCCCTCAAGCCCCGCAGGAGGCGCTGCGCCTCGAGCGTGGTGATGCCGCCCACCTCGGGCGTGCCGGTGCCGGGGGCGTACACGGGGTCGAGTCCGTCGACGTCGAAGGAGATGTAGGTCGGGCCGCCGCCCACCACCGAGCGCGCCAGCTGGATCACCTTCTCGACGCCGAGCTCGGCGAATTCGTCCATGAAGACGACGCGCATGCCATGCGACTTCGAGAACTCGATGCCGTCGAGGAAGTTCTGCGCGCCGCGGATCCCGATCTGGATGGTGCGTCTCGGATCGAGCACGCCGGCCTCGACCGCGAGGCGAAACGGCGCGCCGTGCGTGAACTTCGAGCCGAAGAACTCGCCCCAGGTGTCGCAGTGCGCATCCACGTGCACCATGCCGACCGGCCGCTCGGCGCCGAGCGCCCTGAAGATCGGATAGGTGATCGAGTGATCGCCGCCGGCGCTCAGCGGCAGGATGCCGGCCGCCTTGACGCGGGCGTAGAACGCCTCGATGTCCGCGTTCTGCCGTTCGAGGTCGTAGCGGTGGGAGATGTGCACGTCGCCCAGATCGGCGACGCGGCACAGCTCGTAAGGGTTGACGCCGAGCGCGACGTTGTAGCCGCGCATCAGGCTCGAGGAGTTGCGGATCTCGCGCGGGCCGTGGCGCGCGCCGGGCCGGTTGGTGACGGCGATGTCGGTGGGAACCCCGATCAGGCCGATGTCGACGTTGTCGAGCGCGGCCGCGAGCGGGCAGCGCATGAAGGTCGCGATCTCGGTGAAGCGCGGCTCCTTCATCGGGTCGTAGGGCTGGCCGTCGCCGAGGGCGCGCTGCTGATAATCCTTGGTGCTCATGGTGCTATCGTGTGCGCCGCTCAGTGGGCCGTCAATCGACGCCGGCGCCGGTACTGATCCGCGACCACCGCGGCCACGATGATTCCGCCCTTGACGATCTCCTGGTAGTAGGCGTCGATCCGCAGGAACGTGAAGCCCGAGGTCACCACCCCGAGGATCAGCGTACCGATCACGGTCCCGGTGATGCGCCCGATGCCGCCGGAGAGCGAGGCACCGCCGATCACCGCGGCAGCGATCGCGTCGAGCTCGTACATGAGCCCCATGCCGGACTGGCCGGAGGCCGCACGCGCGGAGGTGAGAACGCCGGCGAGCCCGGAGAGCAGCCCCGCGATCGTGTAGACCACCAGCAGGTGCCGTCCGACGTGGATTCCAGCGACGCGCGCCGCCTCGCGGTTGGCGCCGATCGCGTAGGTGA
>JASHQW010000196.1 GCA_030038875.1 Gammaproteobacteria bacterium
CTGACGTCGCAGGAGGTACCCGACCATGATGAAGCTCCCCGAGAAGGCGACCCGTCACGCGCAGGTCGTGACGCTGAGCGAAGTGGCCGCGGCGGTCCGCGAGCTCAGCTACAGCGACGCCGAGGCTGCGCGCGTGATCAACCATCTGCTGCTGACCCGGCGCATCCGCTTCGCGGTGTTGCTCGAGCCTCAGGCGCAGCGACTGCTGCTTAACGGCTGAGCGGCACCGGAGCGTGTTGCGAGTACCGCGCGGACCCGCAGCGTGCAGCTGCGGGCCCGCGTCTTTGCGCGGCCGAATCCGCAGCCCGAAATATGTTTGAACCGCAACGCGCCATGTGGTGCCTCACGTGCCGACGCGGGCATGGTGTCCGCGCCATCACCCAAGGAGCATCGCAATGAAGATTCTGACCAAGAAGGCGCTCGCAGTTGCCGTGGCGCTTGCCGCCGCGTCTGCCGCGAACGCCACCGTGTGCACCAACCCGGCGCTGAGCACGTTGAGCTCGCTGACCGGCACGAGCGCGCCGACGCTGGCGTGCGTCAACGAAGGCGTCGATGTCGTGAGCCCGACCACGGGCAGCTACAACACCAAGACCAACGCAGCGACGCCCGTCGTCAACTCCAAGACCAATCAGGCAATCGCCGACGACCAGTCGGGCAAGACGGTTGGCTACCAGAGCGGCCCGACGGCCGTGCAGGGTGCCACCAGCGTGGGCAACGTCGGTGCCGGCGAGACCGGATCGCTCGGCGGCGGCTACTTCTCGCCGGTGAAAACTGGCGCGCTGAGCCAGAGCAACTCCGCGCAGATCTTCGGCGCGGACATCAACTCGCCGATCAGCCAGACGAACAATGGCTCGACGGGCACCGGGAACGCCGTGAGCGGCACGCTGGCCGGCATCAACGGCAATGTCGGTAACCAGCAGACCCAGCTGACAGGCCCGCAGACGCAGGCCCTGGTCACCTCGCAGATCAAGAACAGCACCAACCAGGCTGTCTCGAAGACCGGCGTGACGACCATTCAGCACTGAGCGAGTGGGGCGGCCGGCGGTCTATGCCGCCGGCCGACCTGACAAACCACGGGAGGAGCGAAACCTATGAAAATCGTTCTCAGCATCCTGGCCTGTGCGGCGGCGCTGCCGGCATTCGCCGCCGATCCGCCGCCGGCGGCAAACGCGCCCACGGCCACCGCTAGCCCGGCCGCGCCCGCCACCTCGGCAGTGCAACTGCAATTGAACCTGCATGCGCTGCGCGTCGCCGCCGAGCAGGACGCGCTCGCCGCCGACCTCGCGACCCGCACGGCCACCTCGCCAACCGCGGCGCCGATCACCGATCCCGGCAGCATCACCGCGATGCGCGCGCAGATGAACACCTCGATGTCGCAGCTGAGCAGCAAGTGCATCGGGGTCAATGTTGTCAACAAGGGCGGCAACCAAGTCCTGATCTGCGGCGACAGCGTCAACTCGACCCAGACGCAGGCTCAGACCGGCGGTTTGCCGCTGATCTCCGCGGCAACGCCTGCAGCCGCGAGCCAGTCCACTGCAACCGCCGCCCCGCCGGTAAGCGCGCCGGCCAGCCTGGCTTCGCAGTGAGCGCCGCAGTGTTCACGCGACCTGTCTACTGCGATCAACCCCGAAGGAGCCTGCCAATGAAAGCCACCCTGCTGATGTGTTGCGGTCTGTCGCTCTTGGCGGCGACGGGTACGAGCCTGGCCTCGCAGCGGACCGGCCCGGTAATTGCGCCGCCCGCGACGGCGTGCGCTGCGCCCAAGAAACGCATCGCGGTGCTGCGTTTTGGCGGCACGGGCAAGTACGGCGCGCTCGAGGGCGCCGATGCCGGCGAGGCGATCGCCGCGCAGCTCACGACCGCCCTCGAGCGGACCGACTGCTTCGTGGTCGCCGACCGTCTCGCGCTCGCCGACGTGCTGCGCGAACAGGAGATCGGCATGGTGGGCGTCGCGACCCGCGAGACCGGTGCCAAGGCCGGGCAGCTGATCGGCGTGCAGATCCTGGTCAAGGGCGAGATCACCGAGTTCGAGGAAGGCGCCCAGGGCAATGGGCTCACCGCCGGCGTCGGCCTCCCCAACCTGCCGCTCGGCCTGCGCTTCGGCGGCAGCCGTAACGTCGCGCACATTGCGCTCGACGTGCGGCTGATCGACACGACGACCGGCCAGGTGATCGCGACGCAACGCGTCGACTCGAAGGCCAAGTCTTTCGGGCTGCTGCTCGGTGTCGACACTTCGAAGACCAGTCTGACGAACGACAACTACTCGAAAACGCCGCTCGGCAGCGCGATGCGCGATGCCGTCGTCGAGGCGGCCGGCTACATCCTCGAGCGCACGCGGGCCGTCGCCTGGACCGGCCAGGTCGTCGAGGTGCAGGCCGGCAGCTTCTACCTGAACGCCGGGACCAAGTCGGGATTCAAGGTCGGGGACACGCTGACTGTCTCGACGGTCGCCCGCGAGCTGATCGACCCGGCGAGCGGTGCCTCGCTCGGGCGGATCGAGCAGTCCCTGGGCACCG
>JASHQW010000197.1 GCA_030038875.1 Gammaproteobacteria bacterium
CAGCGCGTGGCCGTGGCGCGCGCGCTCGCGCCGCGCCCG
Source organism: Gammaproteobacteria bacterium (assembly GCA_030038875.1). GTDB lineage: Bacteria > Pseudomonadota > Gammaproteobacteria > Steroidobacterales > Steroidobacteraceae > 13-2-20CM-66-19. Next base: position 40 of record JASHQW010000197.1, read on the forward strand.
TCGATCGTGCTGGCGGATGAGCCCACCGCGAATCTCGATTCCGGCAATGCCGGGGAGCTGATCGCACTCATGCAGCGGCTGAACGCGGCGTCCGGCATCACCTTCCTGATCGCCACCCATGACACCCGGGTGATCGCACAGGCCCGGCGGCACATTGAGATGACCGATGGCCGCATCACGCTCGATGAGCACGGCAGTCCACCCGGCGCCTGAGGCGCGGCGGCGGCGCGCCGCGCTCGCGCTCACTGTGGCGCTCGCCGCCGTGGCACACGCGGACGATGCGCTCCACGGGCGCTTCCTGGTGCAGGATGACGAGGAGTTTGCACGCGCCGACAGCCTCGATGCCGCACTCGGCGCGCGCGACTGGAACGATCAGCTCGCGAACCTGCGGCTCACATGGGAGCCGCAGTGGTCGCGCTGGAGCCTGAGCGTGCATTACCTCGTGACCTTCGAGCACGGCGACGAGGTGCCGATCGCGCGCGAGGAGCAGGCACTGCTCGGCGCGCCGCCCGTCACCTGGCTCACCCTCGGCAGCCGCTTCATCGACCGCGGCGAAACACAGGCGACCCAGGGCTTCGACCGGCTCGCGCTCGGCTACACGACGCCGGATTTTGTGCTGCGCCTCGGACGCCAGGCGCTGACCTGGGGTAGCGGGCTGGTGTTCCGCCCCATGGATCTCTTCGATCCCTTCTCCCCGAGCGCCACCGACACCGAGTACAAGCCGGGCACCGACATGCTCTACGCGCAGTGGCTGCTCGGGGCGGGCTCGGATCTGCAGGCCGTCGTCGTGCCCCGCGGCGAGCAGCCGAACGGCACGCCGGCGGCGGAGCAAAGCTCCTATGCGCTGCACCTGCGCACGCCGCTCCTGGGGCTTAACACCACCTGGCTCCTGGCACGCGACTACGGCGACTGGGTCGCGGGCCTCGGGGTCAACGGCGCGCTCGGCGGCTCCACCTGGAATGTCGAGCTCGTGCCGACCTTCGAGGCGCGCGGCGCCACGCGCGTCTCGGCGCTCGCCAACTTGAGCGACGCGGTCACCCTCTGGCACCGCAATGCCACGGTGTTCGCGGAGTATTTCCGCAACGGCTTCGGCGTCGCCGGCGAGCCCTACAATCTCGCCTCCCTGCCCGCGGATCTCACCGCGCGCCTGGCGCGCGGCCAGCTCTTCGACACCCGCCGCGATTACCTGGCGGCCGGAGTGACGCTCGAGGTCAACCCCCTATTTACCGTGAATCCGGCCCTCATCGCCGGACTCGACGACGGCAGCTTCTACGTGCTGCTTGCCTCGACCTATTCTCTCAGCGACAACCTCAACCTCATCGCGGGCGCACAGCTCCCGATCGGCGGCGCACGCACGGAGTTCGGCGGTCTGCCCCTGTCTCCCGGCAGCCCGACGCTCCTCGCTCCGCCGGGCAGCATCTATCTGCAGCTGCGGCGCTACTTCTGAGGGTGACGGGTGACAGGAGACCGAGAGTGAAAACGAAGCCGCTCAATGCCGCGATTCGGCGCAGAACGCCCTTGTACGAGGGGTTTCTGCGCGTGTACCGCTACGATTTCGAAGTGGAGAAGCATCAGGGAGGGATCCGGCGTCTCTCGTGGGAAGTCATGGAGCGCGGCAACGCCGTCGCAGTGCTGGGGCACGATCCGAGGCGCGACGAGGTCGTGCTGGCGAACGAGTTTCGACCGGGCGCGCTCATTGCCGGCGAGTACGCCTACCGGGACAATCTCGTGGCAGGCTCGATCGAGGACGGAGAGACGGCGCTGGCCGCGGCCGTACGGGAGATGCGGGAGGAGGCGGGCCTCGTCTTGAGTGACCCGGTGCTCATGCACCCAGGCGCTTACGTCAGCTCGGGTGGCACCTCCGAGAAGATCTCGCTCGTCTACGGTACGGTCGACACGAGCGCCGCCGGCGGCGTGCATGGTAATGCGGCGGAGGACGAGGACATCCTGACCGTCGTCCTGCCGGCGAAGGTGTTCATCGAACGCGTGCACAACGGCGATATCAACGATCTCAAGACGCTCGTTGCCGGCTACTGGTTCGCAGAGCGTCATGCCTGATGCGTATGCTCTTCGACGAAAGCGCGAATCGCTTGCCACGCGGCACGACTCTCCTCGAGCCACGGCAGAGTAAGCGGCCAGTCATGTTGCATCCCTTTGCCGAGGAGCACGCGGGCGTCCGCCCCCTTGCTGGCAGCCGCGTCGCGGACACGCAGCGCGTCATCGAGCAGCAGCTCGTTCTCTCCGGCCAGCAGCAATAGCGGCGGCAGCCCCGCAAGGTCAGCGAAGGCCGGCGAGACGTACGGCGAGTGGCCATCTGCACGGCCGACGTAGTATCTGGCCCAGGTTTCCAGGTGCTTGCGGGTGAACCACAGATCCTTGCCGAGATTGCCGTCGATCGATGCACCAGAGCTTGTCAGGTCGGTCCACGGCGAGAGGAGGATGGCGCCGTTCGGCATGGCGAAGCCGAGATCTCGCAGCCGGACAAGAAGGCTGAGACTCAAGCCGCCTCCCGCGGAGTCGCCGGCGACGAAGAGCGGCGCGTCTGGCCTGAGGGTCTTGACGAGCTTCCATGCTGCGAGGGCGTCGTCAAGCGCTGCAGGAAACGGATTCTCCGGCGCCAGGCGATACGCGGGGACGAAGACCTCCGCGTCGCAGCGGTAGCTCACCCGCATGCTTCGATCTCGGTACGAGGCCGGCGAACCCATGATGAACGCACCGCCGTGAAGGTAAAGAATGACCCGCGCCGGCGTTTCAACCGCACAGACCGATTCCACGGCGAGTCCGTCGACGTTGTGGTCTTGGAACGCGAGCTTGGGGAACTTACGCTGCAGCGACTCACGCGAGACGCGAGCGAAGCGTTCGAAGCGGGCACGCGCGGTGAGCGGCGAGGTATCCGCCCCGAACAGGGCGCTGGTCACGAGTCCGTAGGCACGGAGCGAAACCCAGCGCTTCAATGAGCCGAGCAGCGTGCCCCCGGCCGGCGTGCTCACCTGGGTTGGCAATTGCTCCCGCATGTTCGCGAGAATACTGCAATCAAACACCCAGGAGATCGCCGTGAGGCTGCTGGTATCCCTGCTGCTCGCCGCCACGCTGCTTTCCGGCTGCGTCGTCATGGTCCCTGGACATCTCTATCCAGTGAAGGGACCGCTCGCGGCCACCAACCCTCCCCCGATCCACAGGCTCACCCTGAACGGCGTCTACAAGAGCGGCACTCTGACGGTTACGCTGCCCGACGGCGAGGCGTGCAAGGGGGACTGGAGCGCCATCTCGCAGGACGATCCGCGCGCATGACAACTGTCTGCAGCGTGGGACAGCGTGGATGGCGACGGCTTCTTCGTGGCGAACACTCTCGGTAACCCGGTCTTCGCTGGTGCAGTCCTCACGGGTAACAGGGGCACCACGCTCAACGTCCCGTTCTACGACCCGCAGCCCGGCAGTGTCGCGGCGATAAAGGGCATCGCAACGGACAACAATGGAAACCTGTTCAAGCTCACGATGTGAGCTGGAGCTAGTGGAAACTGCGGATAACTCTCACTGCGGTTCGGGCGAGTAGAGGCTCGTCATGGTTGCCGTGGCCGCCAGCACGCCGACGATGAGGACGTACTCGGCCGCCAGCGAGCGCTCGAAGGCCCGCCTCGTGCCCAAGGCCACCGCGGGGCCCAGCCTCCATCGGTTGGCTGCGGCGAGTCCCATGAGCAGCGTGAAACCCGTGATCTTGGCGAGCAAGAGCCACCCGTAAGCCTGCTCAAGAACTGCAAGGCGCGGGATCAGCGCGAACGCCATCACCCCACCGACCACCGCGAGCAGAGGCACGATCCACACCGCAACCCTGGAAAAGCCTTCAATCAGCCGCCCCGCCACATCGGCCGCCTCACGCACGGCCGCTAGATACAGCGCTGGAATGGCGCCCAGCCAGAACGCCGCGATGAGCACGTGAGTAATCAAGGCCGGGGCGAGCAGCCAGCGATGGGGGTGCACGCTCGTGTGGCCCATGAGCGCAAACGAGCCCGCCGCCAGCAGACTCCCTCCGCAGCCGGTCACTTGCGCGATCCGGCCGCTCCCTGCCAACCCTGCCAGCAGCAGGACCACGCCGGCCACTCGGGCGTCGAAAGCCGCGCCGGCCGCAGAGGTGAGCACCAGGCGCTCGAGCGACCAGTCGAGGACGCCGGCAAACTCGCCCGCCATGCGCGCCGCCTCGAGAACGACCTGGCTCAGGAGCAGCGGGAGTGCCGCCACGGCCGACCAGATACCAAGTCGCCGGATCTCGCTCGCCGCGCTGCCGAGAGACAGTCGAAACAGGGCGACGAAGATGGCGATGCCGGCGCCCTGAAGCAGGGCGACGAAGCTGACCGCGCGCACTGCGACCGACAGGATGTCGGGCGACATCGCGCTCAGGCCCGAAAGTCGGCGCTCATCGCCCGCCCGGCGAAATCGTGAAATGCACCGCGCCGGAGCTGACGTGCCCGTCCGCGGCCACCGCCCGCCAGACCACAGTGTAGACCCCGGGGGCAAGCGCCGGCAGCGCGACGCGCAGCGTCACGCCCACGGTCGCCGGCAGGTCCTTGACGGCCTGCCTGGGCTCCTGGCCCTTCTGGATCGAGAGCGCCGTCAGCCGTGCAGCCTCGGAGAACGTCGCCTCAAAAGCCGCGGGTGCGGTCGTCAATGTACTGCCGTCGGCGGGGGTAGACTTCTCGAGATGCGCGTGCGCCTGCGCCGTTGCGGCGATCAGCCCGGCAGCCAAAGTCATCGCGAGGATGGGGAGTTTCATGGCGGCACCTCAGTTGCATAGTACATCCGCCCGTCAACGCGCAGCGAAGGGCTCATGGCTTTCGTAATCAAAAGCGAGGTTCGCGACCCACGCGCAAAGACCTTTAGCTTTGCTGCGCATAAGACCATGTACGGCGGCAAGCACGTCGCCAAGGGTGACACCGTATTCATCTTCGCAAGCGAAAATGACGGTGGCAGCGGCCTCGTCGCGCGCGGCGTGGTGAGGTCTGCAGAAGCCGTCGCCAGGAAGCGCAGCGGCGCCCGGCAGACGCCCCGCGTGAGCGTTATTGCAAATCGCACCGCCCTCGCGAAGCGGCCGTTAGGGCGCAGGGAGCTCAAGGGCTTTACGGACTGGAAAGACGGCCAGCCCGAGACCGAGCTCAATTTCAAGTTCTACCGGCAGGCAACGAACAAGATCGGCGGCATATCGGACCAAGCTGCCGAGTTTCTCAATCAGTTCTTCTAGCCCGGCCCGGCGGCACAAGCCGGCCATTGGCCCGCAGCCTCGTGACTCGCACCCGTCCGCGTCCAGCGCGAAACGAGCCGCAGCCAGGGCGTGAGGTGAAAGGCGCTCATCAGCGCGTACATCGGAACCATTCCGGTCAGCGGCGACATATGCGTCGCCGCCGAGCACCCCATGTGAAGTACGCCACGGTCAAGGATGCCCGTGACAACCGCCATCAATGCGAAGGTCGGCGCGGCGGCGAGCGACACCCAGTCGGCCGCGCGGAAGGCCACACGTTCTCTCATGCCGAGTCCTTCGCTTCAGGCTCACGTGTGACACGAGGAGCCGGCCGCCGGCGCTGCCGTCGCGGCCGGTGCAGGCTCGTAGCGGTCGTGGTGGCGCACCCACGCCATGGCGCCATCGTGCTCGTCGCGGCCCTTGGGTGTGAGATCGAGCAGGTTGTAGGTGCCCATCATGGCCTCCACACCGCGCCTGTAGGTCGAATAGGCGTGGAAGACTTCACCCGCATCGTCCTTGTAGAACACGCTGATGCCGGGCAATTCGTCGCACTCGAAGGGCTGCATGCCATAGTTGTAGTAGACCTGCCCCTTCGCCTCCTGCGGCGCGAAGCTCACGTGGAAGTCGAAGTTGAAGTCGCCGCCGAACGAAGACACCCACCTGAACTTCCAGCCCATGCGCCGGCGAAAGCGTTCGATCTCGGTGAGTGGTGCGCGCGAGATGGCAACAAATGTGACGTCGCGATGCGCGAGATGCACGTTCATGCCGTCGGTATGGTCGGCCATGAACGAGCAGCTCGGACAACCCTCCTCCCAACCCGGCCCGAGCATGAAATGCTGCACCATCAGCTGGCGGCGGCCTTCGAAAAGATCGGCCAGCGTGCGTGCGCCTTCGGGTCCCTCGAAGCTGTAGGTCTTGTCAATGCGCACCCACGGCAACGCACGCCGTTCGCGGGCAACCTGGTCGCGCAGGCGCGTCAGCTCCTTCTCGCGCGCCAGCAGCTTGCGGCGCTCGCTGACCCACTGCTCCTGGGATACGACGGCATGGTTGGTGATGGTCGACTCGCTCGTGGCTGTGCTCATGATGTGCTCCTGACTGCTTCGATCGCCGCACGCTGCGCACCTTAGCGAATTCGGCAGCGCGGCAGGGAGTAACAAGATCGTCGTGATTTGTTCAGGCCGCGTTGCCGGCGATGAAAGCAGCGAACTGCCGCTCGAGCGGCCCGCGCGTTCCCGCATACACGCGCTTCGCCCCGCGGCGCAGCGCTTCATCGACGAGCGCCCGGCCGATGCCGCGGCTCGCTCCCGTGATCAGAATGGTCTTGTCTGCAATGTTCATATCAATCTCCTGTGAGTGGTTTTGTCTGGCCTGTCTTGGCCTGTCATGCCCGCGCCTGAGCATTCGACCGTCTTGCATACGTGCAGTAGAGCCAGAGGAGCAGCGCGATCAGCGAGCCGCCCGGCAGCAGGAGCTCGACCGCCACGTTGGGCCCGAAGGTGCGGCCGGCTGCGATTACTTTCAGTGCAAGAGGTTTCACGATGCGTGCCCTGCGGTGAAATTTAGCGGTGGCGTCATAGTCTCCGGGTGTCGAACAGGAACATCTGCACCTCATTCGCATGAGGCGCGAGCTGCTGGCGGTCGGCTGCCAATGCGCGCCCGCACTCGGACGTGAACGCCGCGTTGATGTCAGCCAGCGAGTCAAAGTGCAGAGTTGCCACCAAGTGAACATCGCTGGCTCCATAGAGAGAGATGATCGGCCCCCGATTCGTCGCCAGCGTCCGCAAGCCCGGCAGCCGCCTGATCAGTGGGACGTGAAGTTCAAAGTAGTGCCTGTCGAAGGCCGCGGGATTCCCGGGCTTCTCGTAGATCACGATCATCTGAGCCATTGCAGTCTCCAGGATCGCCGGATTGAATGAGGTGTTCACAGGTCGGCTGTGCGCTAAATTAATCGTTGCCCAACGAATGCCGGGAGTGACAAGTGTGTCGGGATTTCGATGGACTCATTGATCACAGCGGCGGCACGTGCGCTCGCCGCGGGTGATCCTCTCGGCGCACTGAAGCGAGTCGCGCTGCGGGACGATCCTCCCGCGCTTGCGCTACGCGGCATTGCGATGGCCCAGCTCGGCGATCTCGCCAGGGCGAAGCTTCTGTTGCGCCGCGCCGCGCGCGGCTTCGGCCCGAAGGAGCCGGTGGCGCGTGCGCGCTGCGTGGTGGCCGAGGTCGAAGTTGCACTCGCCGCGCGCGAGCTCAAGTGGTCGGCGAAATCACTCGAGGCTGCGCGCAAAGTGCTCGAAGAGCACGGCGATCCCGCTAACGCCGCGCGGGCGCGTTATCTCGAGGTCCGGCGTCTGGTACTGATCGGGCGCCTCGCCGAGGCCGACCAGATGCTCGCCGCGCTCGATCCCGCGGGACTGCCGCTGGCGCTCCGGGTCGTTCACGAGCTGGCGATAGCCGGAGTCGCCACGCGGCGTCTTCGGATCCGGGTGGCGCGTGAGGCACTCACTGAGGCGCAGCAGGCGGCGCGAAAGGCGGGAATCCCCGCGCTGACCGCGGAGGTCGAAAACGCTGCCCGGGTCCTCACCACTCCAGCGGCCCGTGTGATCGCCGATGGCAAGGAGCGCTTGCTCCTGCTCGAGGACGTAGAGGCTTTGAACAGGTCCGGCGCCCTCATCGTGGACGCCTGCCGTCTCGTCGTGCGCGACGCAAGCACCGCGGTCTCGCTCGCGAGGCGTGCGGTGCTGTTTGGCCTCGCACGCGCGCTGGGGGAGGCATGGCCGCTCGACGTGTCGAGGGACGCCCTCGTGGCCCGCGCTTTTCGCGGCAAACGCGCGGATGAATCCTATCGCGCGCGCTTGCGGGTTGAGATCGGGCGACTGCGCAGGGAGCTGCGGAAACTGGTGCGTGTAAGTGCCACGCAGCGGGGTTTTACGCTCGCCCCGCGTGAAGCAAGTCAGGTCGTGGTACTCGTGCCGCCGGTGGAGGACGAGAACGCCGCCGTGCTCGGCTGCCTCGCCGATGGCGAGTCATGGTCGAGCTCGGCGCTCGCGCTTGCTCTCAGAACAGGCCAACGTACGATGCAGCGCTCGCTCGAAGCGCTGGCGGCGGCCGGCAAGGTGCAGGCCTTCGGCCACGGGCGCGCGCGCCGCTGGGTGACTCCCCCTCCGCCGGGATTCACGACCACTTTGTTACTCCCGGCTCCACTCTCCTAGAGACTAGGATGCAGCCATGAAGAGATCAGCGGCCGAAGTCCTTCGTGAGTACACGTTCCCCGGCGTCGAGCACGTGCACGGCGTGTCCTACGACGGTCAGCAAGTCTGGTTTGCCTCGGCGCAGGGGCTCAAATCCTTCGATCCTGCGAGCGGTAAGGCATTGCGGTCCTTCGACGTCGCAGCGCACGCCGGGACAGCGTTCGATGGGCAGTATCTCTTTCAGATCGCCGAGGATCGCATCCAGAAGATCGATCCGGTGACCGGACAGGTCCTGTCCTCCATCCCGGCACCCGGCGGAGGCGGGGACTCGGGGCTCGCATGGGCCGAAGGGACGCTGTGGGTCGGACAGTATCGCGAGCGGAAGATCCATCAGATCGACCCGCAGACGGGAAAGATTCTGCGCACCATCGAATCTAACCGCTTCGTCACCGGCGTCACGTGGGTCGATGGAGAGCTCTGGCACGGCACCTTGGAGGGAGGCGAGAGCGACCTGAGGCGAGTCGATCCCCAAACCGGCAAGGTGCTGGAGAAGGTCGATATGCCAGCAGGGATGCACGTGTCCGGACTCGAATCCGATGGTGGTGACCGATTCTTTTGTGGAGGTGCGACGAGCGGCAAGGTGAGAGCGATCCGGCGCCCGCGCCGAGGCTGAGAAGACGGCGATCCTGGTCTTCGCCAATTCAGAAATGGGGGGATGGACACGCGGAAGGAAGAGGATATCTTCTGCCGCGGGATAAGCCCGTTCCCGAATACGGAGAGCCACATGAGGGTGCACGACAAGCTGGATCTTTGCCGTCGCGGCCTGCTCAAAGCGGCCGGCCTGGCTGCCGTCCTCGGCGTCGTCCCGCTCACTGCGCGTCCTACCATGGCAGCCGACAGCCGGAAGATGAAGATCGGCGTCATTGGCTCCGGTCGTGTTGGAAGTGCGCTCGGAGGCGTTTGGGCCAAGGCTGGAAACGACGTGATGTTCTCCTCGCGTCATCTCGAAAACGACACGAGGCTCGCTGCCGAGGTCGGAGCGAACGCACGGGCAGGCACGCCGCAGCAGGCAGCGGCGTTTGGGCAGGTGCTGCTGTTCGCGGTGCCCTATAGCGCCTTCCCGGAACTCATCGGGAGCCTGGGTAACTCCATCAAGGGCAAGGTCGTGATCAATGCGAGCAATCCCTTCCCAGAACGCGACGGTGAAATCGCCAATGAGGCGCGCGCAAAAGGAGCCGGGCTCTTCGACGCGCAAATGCTGTCGGGCGCGCTCGTCGTGCGTGCATTCAACGCTGTCGGCGCGGCACGCATGGCCAGCGCACACGAGGATCCGGGGAAGATCGGCATGCCGATCGCAGGCGACGACAAGAAAGCCATCGAGGTCGCCTCGCGGCTCGTCCGCGAAGCAGGCTTCGAACCGGTCGTCGTCGGTGGACTCGACATGGGTAAGTATCTGATGCCGGGAACCCCTCTGGCCGGCGAGCATACGCCGGACGAGATACGCAGCATTGCGGCAACACTAAAGCCCTGAGGCCGACTCGGCTCCTAGCCCTGGAGCGGCCATTGCTGGTGGCCCCTTATCGCGGGCTTCCCTCTTACCCGATGGCAGTCGGTCAGGAGGATCCGTCCGCGGCGGGTCGGACCCCTGACACTTTGCTATGGGGCCCTGATCACGGCGCTTCTCGGAGGTTCTTTCCGGCGCTGCGCGCTGGACGGCTGCCGCCATCTGAGGCGCTGCGAGTCGAATAGCAGATTGTGAAAAATCGTGCCGCGGACGACTCTTCGCCCGCGGCACTCCTCACCGATCGGTGCCCACTACTGGACTGCGATCGCCATGACCTTCTTCGGTTCCAGCTTCGGAACGTGGATGGTCAACACTCCATCGATGTACTCTGCCTTGATCGCCTTTGCATCGACCACGTCCGGCAGTGCAAAGGTCCGCTCGAAGTTCCCGTAATACGTCTCAACCCTGCGGAACTTCTCGCCCTTCCCGTGCTCCTTCTGGAGGCGCTCCCCACTCAGTGTGAGCATGCCGTCCTCGTATGTAACCTTCACATCCTCTTTCTTGACAGCCGGTAAGGCAGCCCGGATCAGATATTCGTCATCTGTCTCGCTGATATCAGCCGTCGGCGTCCAATCCAGATATTCCCCGCCTCCCAGCAGCGGCCGGCCAAAGAAGCCCGGGAATGGATTGAAGAGGTTCATCGCCTCAAACGGTTCCCAACGAACGAGGTTCATAAGTCCCTCCTCTTTTTTGCCCCTTGTCACGAGAACTTTTTACTCCCAAGTAAGGCAGGCTTGTAGTCGCAGGTGTACGTATTGAGGCTAGATGCGCGGATTGCGCAATGCGCTTAAATTATCGCCATGCCGGCCAACCTATCGCCTGAATACAGGAAAGCCGAGCAGGCCTTCCGCATGGCACGCGAACCGCGTGAGCGGCTCGACTGCCTGAAAGAGATGCTGCGTACCATTCCCAGACACAAGGGCACGGAGCATCTGCAGGCGGACATCAAGTCGAGAATCCGGGAACTGACCGAGGAGATCGGGGGGACGCACGCAGGACTGGCGCACCGCTCCTCCTCACATGCAGTACGTCACGAAGGTGCGGCGCAGATATGCCTGATTGGTCC
>JASHQW010000198.1 GCA_030038875.1 Gammaproteobacteria bacterium
GCACGGTCTCCGGCGAGGGGTCGCGCGGGGCATGCGCCGAGCGGCGCAGCACCGCCTTGATGCGCCCGAGGAGCTCGCGCGGGTTGAAGGGCTTGGCGACGTAGTCGTCGGCGCCGAGCTCGAGTCCCACGATCCGGTCGACGTCCTCACCGCGGGCGGTGAGCATGATGATGGGCAGCTGCGAGCGGCCGCGGAGCTCGCGGCACAGCGACAGTCCGTCCTCGCCCGGCAGCATCAGGTCGAGCACCAGGAGGTCGACGTGCGAGCGCTCGAGCACGCGGCGCATCTCCCTGCCGTCCGGGACGGCCGTGGTACGGAAGTCGTGTTTCTCGAGGTACTGGGCCAGGAGGCCGCGGATCTCGCGGTCGTCGTCGACGATCAGAAGGTGCGGACGCTCGTTCATGGCACTCGTTGACCTCTTGCGGAAACGGAGGATACCGGGCGAAGAGACATTGGGGAGGGAATTTCGTGCCCGGGAGGCTTGTAACAAAGTGTCAGTTCACCGGAGGGGGCCCCGAGTGAAAGCGCAGCTCCCGGTCCGGGGCGGTCGCGAGCAGCGCCTCGCGGGCCGCGAGCTCATCGAGCCGCCCCCGCCACACGGCGGGTGCGCGCTCGCGCGCGAAGTCGAGGTAGAGCTCGAAGTGCCGGGCCTCCGCGTGAGCAAGCTGCACATAGAGCGCAGCGAGCGGCACCGGGAGATGCTCCGCGAGGAGCCCAAAGCGCTCGGCTGAGCGCGCCTCGATGAGCGCGGCGATGAGCAGCAGATCGAGCTTACGCTCCGGATGGGTCGTGCGGGCGGCGCGGCGGAGTTCCTGCGCGTAGCGGCCGGGGCGCTGGCGCACCACGGGTATCGCGAGCTCGCGCATCGCGCGGTGCACCTGCTCGAAGTGCCTGAGCTCCTCGCGCGCCAGGCGCGCGAGCGCGAGCACGAGCGCGGTGTCCTCGGGGTAGGCGAAGATCAGCGCCATGGCGCTCGAGGCCGCCTTCTTCTCGCAGTTGGCGTGATCGACGAGGAGTTCCGGCATGCGTGCGGCCGCCGCCGCGGTCCAGGCGGGCGGTGTCGGCGCGCGCAGAATCGACTCGGGGAGCGTTGCGCTCACGCGCGCACCTCGCGCGCGAGCCACTCCCCGAGCGCGCGGGTCAGCGCCTGCGCCGCATCCCCGGCGCTTGCCAGGCGGTCGGCCGGTGCCTTGGCGAGCAGCCGCTCGATGAGCGGTTGCAGCGGCGCGCAGCGCGGCGGCAAGCGCGGAACCGGCTCCTTGCGGTGCATGTAGACGATGGCCATGGGATTCTCGGCGCGGAAGGGCTTGTCGCCGCTCAGCATCTCGTAGAGCATGACGCCGAGGCTGTAGAGGTCGCTCCTCGCATCGATCGGCTCGGCGTGGCCCTGCTCCGGGCTCATGTAGTGCGGCGTGCCGAAGATGGTGCCGCCGTCGGTCGCATCCGCATTGAGCGCCGTATCCTTGGAGAGTCCGAAGTCGATGAGCGCAATGCTGCCGTCGCCGCGCAGCATGACGTTGCCGGGTTTGAGATCCCGGTGCAGCACGCCGGCGGCGTGCACGCGCTCGAGTGCCCGCGCCACCTCGATCCCGTAGAGCAGCGCCTCGCGCGGACTCAAGGCTGCGGCGCGCATGCGCCGGCGCAGGTCCCCGAGCGGAAAGTATTCCATGACGAGCCAGGCGTGCTCGTCGCTGATGCCGAGGTCGTAGAGCCGCGCGACGCCCGCGCCTTCGATGCGCTGCACCAGCTCGTACTCCTGGAGGAAGCGCCCGAAAATGTCCACGGGCACGCGCTCGTCCTGGCGGTCGCGCGCCACCTTGAGCGCCACGAGCGTCCCGGCGCGCTCGCTCTCGCCGACGTAGAGATCGGTGAGCGGCCCGGCCGCGAGGCGGCGGATGCGCCGGTAGCCGCGGATGAAGGCATCGCCGAAGCGCTGAGACTCGCGCCCGGCCTGGCTTGTGCGCCACATCGCGCGCGCGTAGGCCGCGCGCTGCTCGGCGGCGGCGAGCACGCGGCGGAACTCCTCACCGTCGAGCTCCTCGCCGCTCACGGACCAGGCGCCGAGCGCCGCCACATCGCTCGCGACGCTCAAGTCCTTGCGCTGGCGCAGCAGCACGATGGGCGCAAACCCGGCGCGCCCGGCGAGCTCGCGCGCCCACGTGAGCCCCTGCCCTCCCGGCCATTCGTCCGCGAGCAGCACGGCGTCGTAGCCTTGCGCGAGGAACTCGGGCGCGAGCGCCCCCTGCGAGACGGGGCTATGGACGGTGAGGCTCGCCTGCGGACGCCACGCCATGAGCCGCTCGCGGACCTGCGCGCAGCGGCGCGCGTCTTCTTCGATCAACAGCACGCGCATGGGGGAGGCGATTAGAGCATGCGGGCGCGCGGGCCGCCACGCGCCGCGCCCGCGAGGCCCCCGGCTGCCCCGGGTTGGAGCTTGAGTCCGATCACGACGTCCCCGACGTTGGTGCCGGTGGGACCCAAGTGCACGAGATCGCCGCTCGCGGCGAGCGCCGTGGCGGAGTCCGCCCGGGCGAGGCAATCGTCGACATCGAGCCCGTCGAGCGCCACGCGCGCACAGCTCTCGGCATCGACCAGCGCCCCGGCATCTTCGGTGACGCCGTCGGTGCCGTCGGTTCCGGCGGCGAGCAGCATCAGGTCCGCCTGTCCGGCGATGAGCTTGGCGGCGGCGAGCGCCAGGTGCTGATTGCGCCCGCCCTTGCCCGGATGGGGCGGCAGCCGCACCGTCGATTCCCCGCCCCACACGCACACCTG
>JASHQW010000199.1 GCA_030038875.1 Gammaproteobacteria bacterium
TATCACGATGCGCGGGCAAACCGTCAACCGCGATGCGATCGTGTTCGATTCCGCCGTGGGGCTGTACGTCGACGGCGTGTACGTAGCGAGCGGCCAGGGCTCGATGGCGACGCTGCTCGACATCGATTCGGTGGAGATCCTGCGCGGCTCGCAGGGGACGCTCTTCGGGCGTGACAACACCGGCGGCTCGATCCTGCTGCTCACGCATCGGCCGGATCTCACTGGCGCGGCGGCCGAGCTCGCGACCTCGGCCGGCGACTACGGCGAGTTCATGGGTCGCGGCATCGTCAACGTGCCGGTGAGCGATACCTTCGGTCTGCGCTTCGCCTTTCAGAGCAACGAGCGCGACGGCTTCGGATCGAGCATCTCCTCAGGGCAGCCGGACTTCGAGAATGAGCACCGTTATCAGGGCCGTTTCGGCGCGCTGTGGAAGCCCGATGCGGCCACCGAGGTGTATTTCACCTATGAGCGCTTTGAGGCGGACGAGGTGGGTGCCGTGCTGCATCCGCTCACCGGGCCGCCGCCCGGAACGCTGGTGGCGCAGCTCGGCGAGGCGCTCGCGCCGTTTGCGATGATCCCGGGAATTCCGACCATCGCCTTCCCCGCCAACCCCTACCAGACGGATGGGAATTTCCCGGCGAGCGACGACGCCACGGTCGACAGCCTGCAGCTCACGGGCACCCACGCTCTCGACGGCGGGCTGGCGCTCAAGCTGATCCTCGGCTATCGCCACGTCGATGCCACCACCGCGCTCGACGTCGACGCTTCGACATTGCCGCTGGCGAACTCGACGCTCGGCAACCTCTCGAACGAGAAGAGCGCCGAGCTGCAGCTGAACGACAAGTCCCTCGGCGACCGGCTCGACTGGGTGGGAGGTCTCTACTGGTTCCGCGACAACGGCGCGGCGCCCTCGGTGCACTCCCCGGCCTCACCGCAGTTCCTCACCGCGCTCGGTGAGGTCGCGCAACTCACCGGTTGTCAGCCGCCTCCGGCCGCCTCGCCCCCAACCTGCCTCAACCTCAGCAGTTATTTCGCGCCGCTGCCGGTGTACGAGACCAACTCGGTGACCAACAGCTCCACAGCCGCCTACCTGCATGGCGAGTACCGGCTGACCGAGGACTGGTTCGCAGCGGCGGGGCTGCGCCGCACGGACGACCGGCGCGACCTCGACGAGAACGACTACGTGATCGTGCCCGGCGTCGGGGAGAGCTGCACCATCGGCGGCGCCCCGCCCGGGCCCTGTCCCGCGGACTATCACAGCGTCGGCTACCAGTACTGGTCGTGGGAGCTGTCGACGCACTATCGCCTGACGCCGGAGCTCAACGCCTATGCGCGCATCGGACGCAGCCAGAGATCCGGCGGCTGGAACGTGCCGGTCGCATCGCTCACCGATCAACCGTTCCGCCCCGAGCAGCTCACCGACTTCGAGGTGGGGCTCAAGGCCGACCTGCTCGAGCATACGCTGCTCATCAACGGCGACGTCTTCTACGACAACTACGACGACATGCAGCGGCTGCTCGCGGAGCTCATCGAGGGCACCCCGTCCACTCTGGTGACCAACGCCGGCCGCGCACGGGTCAGCGGCGCGGAGCTCGAGACCGAGTGGCGCGTCGCGCGCCCGTTCTCCCTGCAGGGCTCGTTCGGCTATACCGACGCGCGCTACCTGAGCTTCCTCTACCAGCCGGTGCCCGGCGGCCCGGTCGTGGATCTGTCGAATAACGACTTCTACCAGACCCCGCGCTACCAGGCCTCGCTCGCCGGCGTTGCCGAGATCGCGACCGCGGCCGGGGATGTGACGCTGCGCGCCGACTACGCCTGGCAGGACAAGGTGCAGTTCAACGTCATCAACGATTTCAACTACCAGCCTTCCTACGGAACGCTGAACGGGCGCATGGCGCTCGCGGATTCCAGACGCCGCTGGGAGCTCGCGCTCTTTGGCGACAACCTCACCGACAAGCGCTATGCCTACACCGGCGGCACGGTCGAGGCATTCAGCGCCAGCGCCGCCGGAGTGGTGCCGACGCCCACGATTGCGTGGAACATTCCCGGCGCGCCGCGCATGTACGGCATCGAGGGTACCTACCGCTGGAACGCGGCTCGCTGAACGGGCAGCATGCGCCGGCGCCGCTCGACTGCGTTGGGGGCCGGTGCGTACGCGCTGGCGCTGCTCGCGGCGCACCCCGCCCGCGCCGACGACACCGGCGGCTGGCTCGATCCTGCCACCGCCCCCTTCATCCCGATCCCGGAGATCGACCTCGATCCCTACAGCGGCACGACTCTCGGCCTGATTCCGACGGTGCTGCGCACCAACCCGCAGGATCAGATCGTCGAGATCATCGCCCCCGATGTGATCAGGAATCAGTACTTCGGCTGGGGGAGCCGGATGAGGATCTTCGGCTTTCCCTCCGCGGACACTCAGTGGGTCGTGGTCGGCGGCGCCAAGGAGCGCGTCGAGCGCGAGTTCGATGCGCGCTACGACACCGGCGAGGCGAGGACCGGGCCGCTCAGCTGGTCGGTCGAGGCGATCTACGATCGCAGCGGCACTCCGCGCTTCTTCGGGCTGGGCAACGACACGCTCTACTCGAGCCAGACCACCTACCTCGACAACCAGGCACGCCTCGACCTGCAGGTGGGCGGCAACTTCACGCAGGCGCTGCAGCTCGCCTACCTCGCCCGCGTCCGCTATGTCGACGTGCTGCCGGGCGTGCTCCCCAACGTACCCTCGATCGAAACGCTCTTCCCGGGACAACTCGGCATCGGCGCCGAGCACGAGCTCGACGAGCGGCTGATGCTCAGCTACGACACGCGCGACTCGCCGGTCATTCCGCACGAGGGCGAGCGCAGCCTCATTTACGCGGGCTTCGTCAGCCGCGCGCTCGGGAGCTCGGTCTCCTACAGCTATGTCGGCGCTGATGCGCGCGGCTATCAGCCGCTCGGCGAGGCGGTCACGCTCGCCTGGCATGCGGCGGCGCGGTACATGCCCTCCGCGCGCGGCGCACCCTTCTGGGCGCTGTCGAGTCTCGGGGGCGATTGCAGCATTGCGGGCGAGAACCAACCGCTGCGCTCCGATGGCACCGACCGCTACCTCGATCACAACCTGTTTGCGGCCGGCGCGGAGCTGCGCACGCACGTCGCAGAGTTCGCCGCCTTCGGCACTCAGGTGACTCTCGAGCTCGCGCCCTTCGTCGACGCCGGCGAAGTGTTTGCCGATCCCGGCGCGAGCCCGGTGTCGCACCTGCATGGCGCGATGGGGCTCGGCATACGCGGCCTCGCCAGCCCGCACGTCGTCGGCTACCTCGATGGCGGCTACGGTCAGGGAAGGGGGGCGGTGTTCAGCGGAATCAACTACCCGTTC
>JASHQW010000200.1 GCA_030038875.1 Gammaproteobacteria bacterium
TCGGCGGCAGCATGGACAACAAGGTCGTCTACACGGTCGCGCGTGCCTTCGAGCAGCTCGGCGCGCCGGCGATCCGCTTCAACTTCCGTGGCGTCGCCGCCAGCACCGGCACGTATGACGAAGGGCGCGGCGAGGGCGAGGATGCGCTCGCCATCATCGCCTGGGGCCGGCAATGCTTTCCCGGCGCGCCGCTGTGGCTCGCCGGATTCAGCTTCGGCGGCGCGGTCGCGCTGCGCATTGCGGAGCTGGCCGCGCCTGCGCGCATGGTGCTGGTGGCGCCGGGCATCACGCGGCTCGAGGGCGCCGATCTCGATGCCGGCCGGGCCGCCGAGCCCACCTGCCCCTGGCTCATCGTGCAGGGAGGGGCCGACGACGTCGTGCCGGCGCCGGCGGTCCTGGCCTGGGCGGCGGCGCGTCAACCCCGGCCCGGAGTGGTGACTCCCGAAGTGCGTCTGCTGCCGGACGCGGGCCACTTCTTCCACGGACGCATCAACGAGCTGCGCGAGGCGGTGCTCGGCTTCATGCGCTGAAGAAAAGCAAAAGCCCGGGCGGAGCTCTGGCTTCCGCCCGGGCCCGGGCCACGCCTCTGGTGCGGGATGACCCGCGCTTTACGAGTTGACCATCGCCTTCAGGCTCTTCAGCGGCAGGCAGCGGACCTTCTTGCTGGCCGGCTTCGCCTTGAACATCATCTTCTCGCCGGTGAAGGGGTTGATACCCTCGCGGGCCTTGGTGGCCGGCTTCTTCACGACCTTCATCTTCAGAAGCCCGGGCAGGGTGAACAGTCCGCCACCGCGCAGGCTCTTCTTGATCACGCCGCTCAGCGAATCGAAGACGCTTCCGACCTGCTTGCGGGACAGCCCCGTCTCCTTGGAGATGTGTGTCAGGACTTCCGATTTCGTCGGTGCGCCACCCTTTTTCGCCATTTTGCGGTACTCCTCGAGGATTTTGGTTGGTTACGGCGCGCGCCGTTTGTCGCCGCGCGAAGAGAATCGGCGCGGAAAATAGCACATGCGCGCGCTTTGGCAAGCGGTTTTTTTCTTTGCCTGCTGCGGAAATGCCTTTTTTCGTAGGGTTTGCGGGTGAGCGGCCGGGGGTGGTCCGCGCCGCCGAGCGCGCCTCTCGCGCGCACGCTGCGCTTGACACGCGCGCGCGATGCTGCGACTTCCGGTGCGAATTGCGCGCTAAGCGCGTGTTCCGTCAACGCGGATGAGCCGCTTCAGCGAATGAGGATGAGGATCGCCTGTATGGCGATGGTCGCCCAGAGCGGCGACAGGTCGAGGCCCGCGACCGGCGGAATGATGCGCCGGAAGGGCCGCAGCACCGGCTCGCACAGCGACGTGAGCACCGACTGCAGCGGCGAGTAGCCGCCGGGTGCGATGAAGCTCAGGAGCCAATAGATGAGGATCGCGTAGCAGTAGGTCCACAGCAGTGTGTGCGCGATCTCGAGCGCGAGCGCATCCAGCCAGGTGAGCCAGTCGGGCAATCCCGCGCCGCGCAGCGCCGAGAGCACCGCCACCTCGACGCCCGCGACCAGCAGCACCGCGACCACCGAAGCGGTGTCTACCTTGCCGATCGGCGGCAGCACGCGCCGCAGCGGCACGATGAGCGGATTGGTGAGCTGCACGATCGCTTGGGCTATCGGGTTGCGGAAGTCGGCCCGCGTCAGCTGCAGCAGCAGGCGCGCCAGCACCACGAACAGCGCCAGCGACAGCAGCGTCTCGACGATGTAGATGATGGCGCTCATGGGCGCTCAGCGGGGCGCCCGGCGAGGTCGCCGAGCTCGCGGCCGCGTCGGGCGGCGGCGGCGAGCGCGCGCTCGACCGTCCCCTTCAGGTCGGCGGCGGTGAGCACCCCGAGCGCCGCCTCCGTCGTGCCGCCGGGGGAGGCGACCTCGGCGCGCAGCCGCGCCAGGTCGGCCACGCCCGAATGCGCGAGCACGCCCGCTCCGTGGAGCGTCGCGGCGGCGAGGATGCGCGCGACGGGGGGCGCGAGGCCGAGTCCCTCGGCCGCTTCGGCCATGTATTCGGCGAGCAGGAAGAAGTAGGCAAGCCCGCTGCCCGAGAGCGCCGTCACGGCGTCGAGCTGATCCTCCTCGTTCAGCCACACGAACCCGCCGACGCCGCGCGCAATGTGCTCGGCGGCCGCGCGCTGCGCCGCGCCGACCGACGGCGGTGCGTAGAGAGCGGTGGCCCCGGCTCCTACCAGCGCCGCGCGGTTGGGCATGGCGCGCATCACCGGGACGCCCTCGCCGCACCACCCCTCGAGCGAGGCCAGGCGCACGCCCGCGGCTACCGAGAGGACCAGCGGGCGTTGCGCGCGCAGCACCACACTCACACCCTTCAGCACCGCTTGCGTCTCGGTGGGTTTCACCGCCACCACGACCACCGCGGCCCCATCGACCGCGCGGGCATTGTCGGGGGTCGCGGTGACGCCGAAGTCGCTGGCGAGCGCGCCGCGGGCGTCTTCCGCGGACTCGCCGACGCCGATGCGCTCGGGCCGGGTGCCCGAGCGCAGCAGGCCGGCGACGAGCGCACGGCCCATGTGGCCGCCGCCGAGAATGGCGAGCTGCAGGTCTGACATGGTGAAGCGATTGTAGCCGGAGCTAACCGCCGCGTGGACCGAAGAGCGCCGTGCCCACGCGCACGATGGTCGCGCCTTCCTCGATGGCGGCCTCGAAGTCCCCGCTCATCCCCATCGAGAGCGTGTCGAGAGCGGCGCCGCCGCCGTTGAGCGCTGCGAGCAGCCGCCGCAGCTCGCGGAACCACGCGTGCTGGCGCGCAGCTTCCCTCTCCTCCGGCGGAATGCACATGAGGCCGCGGAGCTTCAGGCGCGGCAGCCCTGCCACGGCACGCGCGAGCCCGGCGAGCTCGTCCGCGGCGACGCCGCCCTTGCTGGCCTCGTCGCCGAGGCGGACCTGCAGGCAGACATTCAGCGGAGCGGCGTGCGGGGGGCGCTGAGCGGCGAGCCGCTGGGCGATCTTCAGGCGATCGACGGCGTGCACCCAGGCGAAGCGTTCCGCGATCGGGCGGGTTTTGTTCGCCTGGATACGGCCGACGAAGTGCCAGGTGAGCGCGCGATCCCGCAGCGCATCAAGCTTCTCGAGCCCCTCCTGCAGATAACTCTCGCCGAAGTGCTCGATCCCGCAATCCGCGGCGGCGCGCACCACCTCGGGCGGCTGGGCCTTGGTCACGGCCAGGAGTGTGACCGACTGCGCATTCCGGCCGGCCCGGGCGGCCGCCCGCGCCATGCGCTCGCGGACCTCCCGGACGCGTTCCGGTAAATTCTGCGGACCCCGTAACATATTGGACGTGTAACCCCTCCGCTATACTGCCGCCGCTCAGGCGCGGGCTTTTTCGTCGCTGTGCACCGCGCCGGAGGCACCGTCCCAGGGAGCATCAATGGCTGTCGATATCGCGCAACTCCTGGCGTTTGCCGTCAAGAACAACGCCTCGGACCTCCACCTGTCCTCGGGAGTGCCGCCGATGATCCGTGTCGACGGCGATATGAAGCGCATCAATATGCCGCCGCTGTCGCACAAGGAAGTGCACGCCATGGTGTACGACATCATGAACGACAAGCAGCGCAAGGCCTATGAGGAGTTCTTCGAGACCGACTTCTCCTTCGAGATTCCAAAGCTGGCGCGCTTCCGCGTCAACGCCTTCAACCAGAACCGCGGCGCGGGCGCGGTGTTCCGCAACATTCCCTCGGTGATCCTCTCGCTGGACGACCTGAACGCGCCGAAGATATTCCGCGACCTGTGCATGCTGCCGCGGGGACTCGTGCTGGTGACCGGTCCGACCGGCTCCGGCAAGTCGACCACGCTTGCCGGCATGGTGAATCACTGCAACGACAACCGGTCCGACCACATCATCACCATCGAGGACCCGATCGAGTTCGTGCACGAATCCAAGCGCTGCCTGGTGAACCAGCGCGAAGTGCATCGCGACACGCTCGGCTTCAGCGAGGCGCTGCGCTCGGCGCTGCGCGAGGACCCCGACGTCATCCTGGTCGGTGAGATGCGCGACCTCGAGACCATCCGTCT
>JASHQW010000201.1 GCA_030038875.1 Gammaproteobacteria bacterium
CCGGCCGAGGCGGGCCCGTTCGACGTCACGCTCGAGAGCGGGGTGCGCGTCGCGATGCGCGACGGTGTGCGGCTCGCCACCGACGTCTATCGCCCGGCGCGCCACGGCGCGGCCGTCGCCGGGCGCTTCCCCACGATCCTCGAGCGCACACCCTATGGGCGCAACGTCACTTATTTTCGCGACATCACGGCGGCCGATCCCACCCCCAGGACGCGCGCGGAGGTGGCGGCGTACTACGTGCGTCACGGCTATGTCGTGATCTTCCAGGACTGCCGCGGCCGCCACGACTCCGAGGGCGAGTTCGTCAAGTACCTGAGCGAGGGCGCCGACGGCTTCGACACCTGCCGCTGGATCATGGCGCAGCCATGGAGCGATGGGCGCATCGGCACGATGGGGCTCTCGTACGCAGCGCACACCCAGGTCGCGCTCGCCTGTCTCAACCCGCCGGGCCTCAAGGCGATGTATGTCGATTGCGGCGGCTTCTCGAACGCGTATCAGGGTGGCATCCGCCAGGGCGGCGCCTTCGAGCTCAAGCAGGTCACCTGGGCCTACAACCTGAGTCTCGAGAGCCCCGAGGTGCAGCGCGACCCGCGCCGCCTCGCCGCGCTCAAGGCGGTCGATCTCAAGGCATGGTTCGCGAGCATGCCGTGGAAGCGCGGCCACACGCCCCTGAGTCTCATCCCTGATTACGAAAGCTACGTGTACGAGCAGTGGGAGCACGGCACCTTCGATGCCTACTGGAAGCAACTGGGCCTCTATGCCGCCGGCTTCTACGGCCCGTTCGCCGATGCGGCGATGGTGCACTTGTCGGGCTGGTACGACGCCTACGCGCGCACCGCGACCGAGAATTACCAGGGGCTCGCGCGGGCCAAGCGCGGTCCCGTGAAGCTCATCATGGGACCGTGGACGCACGGTGCCCGCTCCACTTCGCATGCCGGCGAGGTCGATTTCGGTCCGGGCGCGACGCTCGATGCCGACGGCGGCGATCTCTTCGCCCGGCGCCTCGCCTGGTTCGATCGCTATCTGAAGGGCCTCAGCTCTTCCGCGCCGGATGAGCCCCCCGTGCGCATTTTCGTCATGGGCGGTGGCAGCGGCCGCAAGACAGCGGCGGGCCGGCTGGACCATGGAGGGGGCTGGCGCAGCGAGCGCGACTGGCCGCTCCCCGATCGGCAGTTGACGCCTTACTACCTCGCGGCCGACGGCCGGCTGTCGCGCGCGATGCCGCCGCCGTCGGCGGAGCCGGTGAGCTACGACTTCAACCCCGGGCACCCCGTGCCCACCATGGGCGGCACGGTCACCTCCGGCGAGCCGCTGATGCGCGGCGGCGGCTACGATCAGCGCGAGAGCCCGGATTTCTACGGCTCGCGCCCGCCCTATCTCCCGGTCGCCGCGCGCCCCGACGTGCTCGTCTTCGAGACCGAGCCGCTCGCGGAGGATACCGAGGTGACGGGCGCCATCGAGGCGAATCTCTGGGTCGGCTCCGATGCCGTCGATACCGACTTCACCATCAAGCTGGTGGATGTCTATCCGCCGAGCGAGGACTATCCGTCGGGGTTCGCGCTCAACCTCACCGACGGCATCCTCCGCTGCCGCTACCGCGATTCCTGGGAGCGGCCGGCGCCGATGACGCCGGGCACCGTGTACCGGATCACCGTCGCGGCCTTTCCCACCTCGAATCGCTTCGTCCGCGGCCACCGCATCCGCCTCGACGTTTCCTCGAGCAATTTCCCGCACTTCGACGTGAACCCCAACACCGGCGCACCCGAGGGCCGGGGCCTCACGCGCCGCGTGGCCCGCAACACCGTGTACCTGGATGCGGAGCATCCCTCGCACGTGCTGCTGCCGCTCATCCCGAGGCGCGTTTAGGGTGGAGCCGGACGCGCGCTCGCGGCTCGGGGCGGTGATCCGCGTCGCGAGCGGCAACTTCCTCGAGATGTACGACTTCATGGTGTTCGGCTATTACGCGACCGCCATCGGCGCCGCGTTCTTCCCCGCCGGCAGTGCCTATCTCTCGCTGCTGCTCGCGCTCGCCACCTTCGGCGCGGGCTTTCTCATGCGGCCGCTCGGCGCCGTCGTGCTCGGGGCGTATGCGGACCGGCGCGGACGGCGCGCGGGGTTGCTGCTCACGCTCTCGCTCATGGGAGTCGGGATCTTCCTCACCGCCTGCACGCCGGGCTACGCCACGATCGGTATCGTGGCGCCGCTCGTGGTGCTCGCGGGCCGGCTGCTGCAGGGCTTCTCCGCCGGCATGGAGCTCGGTGGCGTGTCGGTCTATCTCGCCGAGATCGCGCCTCCCGGCCGCAAGGGCTTCTACGTCAGCTGGCAGTCGGCGAGCCAGCAGGTGGCGGTGATGTTTGCGGCGAGCGTCGGGCTCGCCCTCCACGCCGCGCTCACGCCGCAGCAGATGTCGGCCTGGGGCTGGCGCGTTCCGCTCCTGCTCGGGTGTCTGGTCATTCCCGTGGTGCTGTGGCTGCGCCGCTCGCTCGAGGAGACCGCGGAGTTCAGCGCGCGGCGGCACCATCCGGGCCTCCCCGAGCTGCTGCGCTCGCTCGTCACGAGTTTGCCCCTCGTGACGGTGGGGGCGCTCCTCGTGACCATGACCACGGTGTCTTTCTACATGATCACCGCCTACACGCCGACCTTCGCTACCTCGGTCCTGCGCCTGACGAGCCTCGAGAGCTTCGTGGCGACGCTCGCCGTCGGCGCCTCAAACCTCCTCTGGCTTCCGGTGATGGGCGCGTGGTCCGACCGGATCGGGCGGCGGCCGCTGCTCATCGGCTGCACGCTGGCGATGCTCGCGAGCGCCTATCCGCTCCTCGAGCGGCTGGTGCAGGCGCCTTCCTTCGCGGGGTTCCTGCTGACGGCGCTCTGGCTCTCGTTCCTCTACGCAAGCTACAACGGCGCCATGGTCGTCTTTCTCACCGAGCTCATGCCGGTGGCGGTGCGCACCACGGGCTTCGCGCTCGCCTACAGCCTCGCCACCAGCGTCTTCGGCGGCTTCACGCCGGCGATCAACACCTACCTCATCCACCGCACCGGAAATGCGGCGGTGCCCGGGCTGTGGCTGTCGTTCGCCGCACTCTGCGGGCTGGTCGCGACGCTGCTCGCGGGGGCGCGCGGGCGCCCCCAGGCTGCTCGCCGAGGCGCAAATTGAACTGATTGCCCAGTTCTGCTTATTGTTAAGTGAACTGCGTCACGCGGGGGGATTAATTGGTAGCCTGCGCAGCGATTTAGCCTCAAATTTCACCCTGAGCAGCCGACTCTTCAGCTTAGGCAGGACGCCCGGGCGCTCGGCGCTTTTCGCCATACCCAGATCGGCCGTGAACACACCAGAAGCAGCTGCGCACAAGAATCGTCTCGAGACTGCTCCGCGCCGGGTCGATCGGCTGTTTGCGGGTCTGGTCGTCTACACCGCCGTCGGTGCCGTGTTGATGCTCACCGGCTTCGGTGGGGCGGCGTTCACCCACTACGTGCACCTCATGTGGTCGCT
>JASHQW010000202.1 GCA_030038875.1 Gammaproteobacteria bacterium
CGTCTGCTACGACGTGCTGCAGTACCTGGAGCGCGCCCCCGCCGAGCGCGCGCTGGGGAACTTCGCGCGTCTGACGCGCGGCGCGCTCTACTTCAGCGCCCTGACGCGCGCTGATCTCGTGCGCAACGCCGACCGCAAGCGCACCGACGCCGACGTGCACCTGCGCAGCGCACGCTGGTACCGCACGCGCCTCAGGCGCCATTTCCGCGAGGCGGGCTGCGGCTTCTGGCTGCGGCGCGGCGCGCCGCTCACGCTGTGGGAGCTCGAGTCGCAGTGACGCCGGCGCGCGCGCGCACCGCGCGGCGGAACAGCGGATAGAGCGGCAGGCCGAGCAGGATCAGCACCAGAGCGGCCACGGACTCTGCGGTCGCGGTGATCAGGGCACTGATCACGATCCACACCATCACCAGCGCAAAGAGCAGCGGCACCAGCGGGTAGCCGGGCACGCGGAACGGGCGCGCGGCCTGTGGGAGCTTGCGGCGCAGGACGATGACGGCAAGCGACACCGGGATCCAGAAGAGCGCGTAGGACATGACAGCCATGTTGGTGAGCTGGTCGAAGGTTCCGGACGCCGCGAGCAGCGCTCCCCACACCCCGAGCAGCACGAGCGAGGTGAGCGGCACGCGGCTCTTGGGGTGGAGGCGGCCGAAGGCGGCGAAGAACAGTCCGTCACGCGCCGCGGCGTAGGGAACGCGCGCCGCGCCCAGGATCACGCCGTTCAGCGAGCCGATGGTCGAGATCAGGAAGATGAGGGCCGCGAGCGGCGCAGCCCGCCCGCCGAGAAAGGTCTGCACCGCACGCGTCGCCACCGAGGGGGCGTCGGGGTAGGCGGTCGAGTTGGCGCTCGCCACCTGCCAGAAGGGCAGCGCATAGAGGTAGGCCGTGTTGACCGTGAGGTAGAGCGCCAGCACCAGCAGCGCCCCGCCCACGATGGCGCGCGGCACGTTGCGCTGCGGCTCGCGCACCTCGCCCGCGGCCATGGCCATGTACTGCCAGCCGCTGTAGGCCCAGAGCGCCGCGAACATCGCGCCGCCGAAGCCCGCGAATCCCCCGTTGGCGGCGCCCGGCCCGGCGTGCAGGTTGTCGAAGTCGTGCACGTCGCCGAAGGCGAACACGCCGCCGGCCACCGCGAGAATCGCGGCCACCTTGATGGCCGTGAGCGCGGTCTGCACGCGCCCGCCGAGCATGACGCCCAGGCAGTTGATGAGCGTGAACACGCCGATGACACCCACCGCGATCAGCTGGCGCGCCCCGAGCTCGAACACCCAGGTGGCGCCGCCGAGGTGCCAGGTGTGCTCGTACCAGCGGGTATCGAAGCGGTGGATGTCGGAGACGAAGATCGCGACCGCCGCGCCGTAGGCGGCGACCGCCGCGCCCCCGAGAACAAAGGCGTTGCAGGCGAACAGGAATCCGGGGATCTCGCCATACGCCGTGCGCAGGTACACATACTCGCCCCCGGCGTGCGGCAGGAGCGCCCCGAGCTCGGCGAAACACAGCGCGCCGAGGATCGCGACCAGCCCCGCGGCAATCCAGGCCGCCAGCACCAGGCCCGGCGTTCCCACCGCCTGCGCCATGCTCGCCGCCTTGAGAAAGATGCCGGTGCCGATGATGACCCCGACGACCAGCGAGGTCGCGTGCGTCAGGCCGAGATCGCGGCGCGGCTCGAGCTCCGGGCTCTCCATCGGCTTATCGTACAATCGCCAACATAGGCGCGTGGAGGAAAACCATGGCGGCGCACACGTACCAGGCCCGGATCCATTGGCAGCGCGGCGCTGCCGTCTTCACCGACAACCGCTACAGCCGCGCGCACCGCTGGCGCTTCGACGGCGGCGTCGAGGTACCGGCGTCCTCATCTCCCTACGTAGTGCGCGTGCCGCTTTCCGACGAGCACGCGGTGGATCCCGAGGAGGCGCTGGTGGCGGCGCTCTCGAGCTGCCACATGCTGTTCTTCCTGTCATTCGCGGCCGCCAAGGGCTTCCGCGTGGACGACTATCGCGACGACGCGGAGGGCGTCATGGGGAAGAATCCGGCCGGCAGGACCGCCATGGTGCGCGTCACGCTTCACCCCCGCGTGGTGTTCTCCGGGGAGCGGCTGCCGCAACGGGCCGACATCGACTCGCTCCACCACCGCGCGCACGAGGAGTGCTTCATCGCCAACTCAGTGACCACTACCGTCGACGTCGAGCCGGTGTGGGAGGGTTGAGTGCCGGCGTTGGTGGCGCAGTTCCGCGGCACGGTGACTTGCCTGCGCACGTCGCCCGGGCCGCTCGGCCTCACACTCAGCGGGCGCACGGCCGACCCTCCGGGCGAGCAGCTCGCGCTCGCCTTCGCGGGCGTCGCACCCGCCGACCTTCCCGAGCGGCTCGAGGACGCGGTGGTCGAGCGCGCCGAGCCCGGCGAGTACCGCATTGCGGGCGCCGCGCGTGCCTGGACGGTCGCGGCGCGCTCGGTGCACCTGCACCGCGAGGTGGCGGACGGCTTCTACCGGGCGATCCCGCCGCGGCCCGCACCGCTCGCGCGCCGCATGCTCTTCGGCGCGATGCTCGGCATCGCCCGCAGCCGCGCCGGGATCGCGCTGCTCAGGGCGCTGCGTCGCTGAGCGGATGTGGCCCGTGCGCCGCGGCGTCTTTCAGGAGCTCGGCGAGCTGAGGCCAAACTCCTCGTCTTCCTCGACCACGGGGCGGCGGGCACCGATGAGCGCGGCGTAGGTGTCGATCTGCTGGCGCAAGGTGCGGTCCCAGGTGAATTGCCGGAGCACGCGCGCCCGTGCCGCGGCGCCGACGGAGGCGAGGTCGCGCTCGTAGAGCGCAGCGATGCTCGCCGCCATCGCGGCGGCGCTCTCCGGCTCGGCGAGCATGCCGACGCTTTCATCGACGAGCTCCGGAAACGCGCCGGCGCGTGCCGTCACCACCGGCCGCCCGCAAGCCATGGCTTCGAGCACCACCAGCCCGAACGTCTCCTTGGTTCCGGCGTGCACCAGCGCATCCGCCGAGGCGATCCACGAGGCGAGCTCGACGCTGTCGCGCCGGTAGGGAACCATGGTGACGTTGTGCGCCGGCCGTGCCCGCCGGTGGCCGCCGATCAGCAGCAGGTGGTATGGGGCTCCCAGCTGCGCGAACGCCTGGAGCAGCACCGGCAGATTCTTCTCCTCCGCAAAGCGGCCGGCGTAGGCCAGCAGCCGCGTGTCGGGGGAGAGCCTGAGGCGCGCGCGCAGCTCGAGCGTGCGGCGCCGCGGGTGGAACACCTCGGCATCCACGCCCAGAGGCTGGTACAGCGCGTGGTGTACGCCGAGGGCGGCCAGGTATTCGCACATGATGCGGCTCGGAGCCAACACGACGTCGAAGCGCCCATAGAGGCTGCACAGGTAGCGGCGCACCGGCCGCTCGATCGCGCGGACGCGGCGGCCGATGATCTGCGGCACGTTGGAATGGTAGAAACCGACGACCGGAATCGCGCGGCGCCGCGCCACGGCGGCCGCGCACCAGCCGGGGTGGAAGGCATCGCCGGCCTCGATGAGTGTCGGCTCGAGGCGCTCGAGCACGCGCTTCCAGCGGCGCATGCTGAGCGGCAGGCGGTAATTGAAGGTGCCGGGAACGGTGAAGCCCGACAGGGTGCACAGGCCGCCGCGCTCGAAGCGGTTCTTGCGGCCCGGAACGACAATGGTGTGCTCCCAGTGCGTATGCGCGGCGAGCCAGGCGTGTTTGGCGTTGAGGTAGCGCCGGACGCCGCCGCTGGTCGGCGAGTAGAACAGGGTCGTATCGACCAGGTGCAGGCGGTCCATCCGCGGGGCATTGCACCCGCATGACGATAGGGTGTCAAGCCGCGCCGTGCGGCGCGTCTGCACCCCGCGACGGCCGCCGGCAGCGGCCGACACTTTCTGTTACAGATGCACTAGGCCGGCTTGATGTTGGCGTTGAGACGGAACAGATTGCCCGGGTCGTAGTGCTTCTTGAGCGCGGCGAGCCGCGGGTAGTTGTCGCCATACGCTGCGGACAGGTGGCTGTCGTGATCGTCGCCGCTCGTGATGTTGACGTAGCGGCCGTGGGTGAGCGGCTCGAGCCTGGCGAAGGAGCTCCGTACCCACTCCTTGTTGCGCTCGACGGTGTCGCGGTCGGCGTCGGGCTTCCACATGCCGAGCAGGTGCATGGAGTAGCTCGCGGCGCGATTCCAGAAGGCGGTGTCGTGCGGCTTGACGCGCCCGATGGCACCGGCGACCGGCTGGAAGCCGAGGTCGACGCTCTCGAGCCTCGTGCTCTCGAGGCAGCCGACCACGGTGTCGATGAACTCGGGCGTCATGTCCTTCACCAGCCCGCCCTTCAGGTAAATGGCTTGATGCGAGAAGCCCGGGGCGTCGTCGCTCCCCTGCAGCTTCACGTATGAAGCCACGGCCAGGGAATCCTCGTGCGGCTTGCCGAGCTTGCGCAGCGGCGCGATCACGCGCTCGGCGTCCTGCGCCGTTCCGTAGTAGCTGACATCCAGCTCCATCAGCCTCTGCCCCTTCTCGTCGCTATCGATATCCGCGCCGACGTAGAGCTCGTCGGGCGCACCCGCCATGAACTCCGTGTAGCCCTTGAGGAGCGCGCGCGCGCCGGCGTCGAAGGGGAAGCTGAGCGTGCCGCCGTAAAGCGGACCCACCTCGTGCAGGCCGAAGATGAACTCGGTGACCACGCCGAAATTACCCGCGCCGCCCCTGAGGCCCCAGAGCAGATCGGGATTCTCCGCGGCGCTCACCCGCCGCCAGCGGCCGTCCGCGGTGATCACCTCGGCGCCGAGCAGATTGTCACAGCTCAGGCCAAACTTGCGGCCGAGGCGGCCGATGCCGCCGCCGAGGGTGAGTCCGGCGACTCCGGTATCCGCCACGACGCCCGCCGGGGTCGCGAGCCCGAAGCCCTGCGCCTCGCGGTCGAGGTTGGCGAGCAGCGCGCCGCCGCCGACGCGCGCCCGCCGGGTGAGCGGGTCGATCTCCACCGCGCGCATCGGGGAGAGATCGATCACGAGCCCGCCGTCGCAGCCGGACTGGCCGCCGAAGCTGTGGCCGCCGCCGCGCACCGCGGTGAGGAGGCCGTGTGCGGCGGCGAAGCTCACCGCGCGCTTGACGTCCGCCGCGCCGAGACAGCGTGCGATCAGCGCCGGATGGCGATCGAAGGCCGGGTTCCACAGCCGCCGGGCCTGGTCGTAGCCGGCCTGAGCCGCGCCGAGCAGCTCGCCGCGCAGCGCGCTGCGCAGCTCGTCAATGTCGGCGCCCTTGAGGACGAGCGGCGTGCCCTCGAGTCCCACGGCGTTGAGGTCGGCGCTGGCAGCGGTGCCGCAGGCGCGGCGGCTGCGTAACGAGGCGGTGGCGAGCGCGGCGAGACCCGCCGCCACGAAGCTTCTTCTTTTCATGTTCGTCCCCTCGGTGCTCTCCGGAGGGCGGAGGGTGCTCCCCGGGATCGGGGGCCGTCAAGCGCCCGCAACGCGTGCCGCGTTATCATCGAACGAAAGCCCAACAAGCGGCGTTCCCGCTGATCGGACCTTCAAGTGATGACCCAACTCCTGCGCCGCCTGGTCGTCCTGCAGCCCGGCGAGGCGCCGGCCCTGCTCGCCTCGTTCGCGACGCTGCTGTGCATGTTCGCGAGCTACACGATCCTGCGCCCGGTGCGCGATGCACTCGGCATCACCTCCGGTCTCGACAAGATTCCCTACCTCTTCTGGGGCGTGTTCGTGGTCATGCTGGTGCTGCAGCCGGTGTACGGCTGGCTCACCTCGCGCTTCCCGCGCACCGTGTTCCTGCCGTGGGTGTACGCCTTCTTCGCCGCCAACCTGATCGCCTTCTACGTCTGGTTCCGCCTCGAGGAGGACCACACCTGGATCGCGCGCACCTACTTCGTGTGGGTAAGCGTCTTCAATCTGTTCGTGGTCGCGGCGTTCTGGAGCCTGATGGCGGACGTCTTCAACCGCGAGCAGGCCGGGCGCCTCTTCGGCTTCATCTGGGCGGGCGCCAGTACCGGCGGCCTCATCGGGCCGGCGATCGACAACCGTTTCGCCGTGCCGATCGGTGCCATCAATCTGCTGCCGATCTCGGCGGGACTGCTGCTGCTGTCGCTGGTCTTCATGAGCCAGGTGATCCGCTGGCAGCGCCACGCCAGGGCCGCGGCCGCCGCCGGTGCCAGGGCAGCCTCGGACGCCGCGGCCGCTTCCGGCGCGGAGGACGCGCTCGGCGGCGGAGTCTGGGCGGCCTTCACGCAGGTGGTGCGCTCGCCGTACCTGCTCGGCATCGCCGCGTTCGTGATGCTCATGACCTGGGTGTCGACGTTCCTCTATCTCGAGCAGCAGGCGTTCGTCGCCCGCGTGTTTCACAACGCCGACCAGCGCGCCGCCTTTTTCGGCGGCATCGATTTCTGGGTGCAGGCCGCCTCGCTCACCATCCAGCTGCTGCTTTTCGGGCGGCTGTTCAAATGGGTGGGCCTGCGGACCGTACTCGCCGCGGTACCGGTGATCATGACGGCGGGCTACGCCCTGTTCGCCCTGGCGCCCGGCTTCATGCTGCTGGTGGTGGTGTACGCGGTGCGCCGTGTCGGGGACTACGCGCTCACGCGACCGTGCCGCGACGCGCTCTTCACGGTGGTGAGCCGCGAGGAGAAGTACAAGGCGAAGAGCCTGATCGACACCTTCGTCTATCGTGGCGGGGATGCGCTCTCCGGCTCGCTCTATAAGGGGCTCACCGAGGGATTCGGCGCGGGACCGGCGGCCATCGGCTGGTTTGGAGCGGCGATCTCGGCGGTGTGGACGGTGCTGGCGCTGGCCTTAGGTAGGGCGCAGGAGCGCGCCCGGCCGGGGAGTCTGTGAGTCAGGCCCTGTTTGTCTGCCGCCAGGGGTCGCCGGCGTTTTTCACGTAGTGCTGGAAGACGTAACCCCAGGGAATGGCGATGGCGACGACGATCGCCAACGAGCAGGCAAACACATTGGCGGCGGTGTCCTCATCCATGTGACCTGAGCGCCATGCCGGCAGCGCGACACGCAGCAGCCAGATCGTCTTCCAGGCGAGCTCCCAGAAGAGCAAAGGCAGCATCTGCAGCGGATACCGGAGGCCGAGCAGCGCCAGGATCGACATCGCGGCCAGCATGCTCACGACGACGCCGTGCATCAGCTCCCACTTCTTCGCCGGATCGAGGATTTGCACCCAGCTGATGAACGAGCCCCCGATGGCGAGCAGAAGATAAGCCGCTCGCAGCAGCAGGAGGCGCAAGGTCGAGACCTGGCTCATCGCGCCGAAGCCTCGCATGCGTCGTGTGCAGGCGACATCGTGGAAAGCTCGTAGTCGCACCGCGACGTACGGGCGAGAGAGGATTCAAGTCAGGCGGCGCTCGATTGCGGCTCGGCAGCCATCGAAGCGAGGAGCTCGCCGGCCGCCGCGATGATCTCCGCGGCGCTCGCGAAGCGCTCGGTGCGCGCCTTGGCGACGAGGCGCGCGAGCAGCGGCCGATAGCGCGCGAGCGGCTCCGGCAGCTGCGGAGGCGGCGCGCTGACGTGCTGCTGCAGCACATCGAGTGCGGTGCCGCCCGTGTAGGGCTTCTGTCCGGTCAGCATCTCGTAGAGGATGATGCCGAGGCTGTAAAAGTCGGAGCGGCCGTCGAGCTGTTCGCCGAGCGCCTGCTCCGGGCTCATGTAATAAGGAGAGCCGCGCAGCACGCCGGTCTGGCCGGTCTGCATGCTGGTAGTGCCGCCGTCGATCTGCCGTGCGAGCCCGAAGTCGATGAGCGCGACCGCGTCGTTCTCGCGCAGCATGACATTCGGCGGCTTGAGGTCGCGGTGCACGAGGCCCGCCTGATGCACGACCTGGAGCGCCTCGGCGATGCGCTGCAGATACTGCAACGAGTCGCGCTCGCTGACGCCGCGGGCGATGCGCGCCTTCAGGTCTCCACGCGGCAGATACTCCATGGCCAGGTACTCGAAGCCGGCATGCACCCCGTAGTCGTAGATCTCCACCACCAGCGGGCTCTTGATGGCCTGCACCGCGGTGTACTCGCGCTCGAGGAACTGCCGGCCGGCGGCCTCGTCACGCAGTGTCTTCGATACCTTGAGTGCTACGTTGTGGCCGCGCGCAGCGCTGGTGGCCAGATAGACGGCGGCCTTCTCCGACTCGCCGACCTTCACGCGCAGCGTGTAGCCCTGAATGAAGTCCTCGTTGGGAGCACTCGTCAGCAGCGCCACGACGCCCGGCGGCTGCAGCGCCTCGGTGGCCGAGGTGGGCGCCGCGTCAGGGGCGGGGGGCACCGTGCCCGGCGGCACGACGCCCGCCACCGTATCGCCGACCCGGCCCGCGGGGCGGTTCTCGCCGGCGGCCTCGCCGGCGGCGGCGCTCCTGGCAGCATGCGCCGCGCGATCGTGCTCGATATGCGCGAGGCTCGCCAGGCGTCGCTGGACGCGCCGCTCCACGCGGCGCAGCGCCACGCGCACGGCGGTGCTGAGGCGTTCGGGGGTGAGGAGCTTCTTCGGCAGATAGTCCAGCGCACCGAGCTGCAGGGCGCGCACCGCGACGAGCTCGTTGCCGTCCTCGGCGATGGCGATTACCGCAGGCGCCGCGGGCTGATCGCGCAGACGGCGCAGGAGCGACAGCCCGGGCGAGTTGGGATCCTCAGGGCTCGTGCCGAAACGGCAGACGAGCATCAGCAGGTCGCAGTCGCGGCCGGAGAAAGTCGTGCACCAGCGCTCGAATTCCGCGAGGTTGAGCATGCTGACGCTGGCGCGCGGACAGAGCACGTCGAGGTGGTGACGCAGCCATTCCGCGTAGCGGACGTCGTCTTCGACGATCAGCATGCGAGCCGGCGGCGTCGGTCGGGCGCTCATCTGCGCAACATGACGCAGTGCGCTGCGGCTGTCGCCCGCGGCAGCCGGATTCTGTGAAGCTCATTCTGTGAACTGGTTCAAGTTGTGAAGAGGTTCCGTCCGGCTGTCATTCCTGCGTCAGCAGGAACTGCGATCCCTGGAAGGAGAGGACCGCCCCGTCGGGCGTAATGCGCTCGACGCGCACCCCCTCGAGCGACTCGCCCTCGTGGAGCTTGTGCATGTTGATGAGCACCCAGCGATCCTCGGCGCGCTCGGCGTACGCACGCAGATCGAGCCGCAGCTGCGGCAGCTGGCTTCCCGGCGCCGTGGCCAGCTGCTGGTAGAGCGGTACGCCCGCATCGGTACCGCGCTTCACCCGCCCGAGGCTCCCGGACGGAAGCGGCTCGGCAGCCGGGGCAAGGTCATCGGGATTCGGCGCCGCCTCGGCCGGCTCTTCGGCCGGGGCCGGC
>JASHQW010000203.1 GCA_030038875.1 Gammaproteobacteria bacterium
TAGCCTCGTCCATGGTCTGCCTCCTGTGCTTGCTGTAGATGACGCCTCTACGGCGCTCTACATGTGGCTCGGCGCGCCCACGCGCGCAACCCACGGTACTGCGGGAGGCAGACCTCTTGCTTTCCTCAACCTTGGAGGCCCGCCTGTTCACGGCGGGCCATGATGTCTATGCGCGCGCGGCCAGCGTCACCGCGGCCGCGAGCGGCGTTTCCTCGAGCGACAGCGCCCGCGCCTCCGGGAAGGAGTCTCTCACCAGGTGGCTGAGCACCGCTCCCGGCGGGGTCTCGATGAAGACGCGGCAGCCGAGCTCGAAGAGCAGCGTCACCGAATCATGCCAGCGCACGGTGCGCGAGACGTTGAGGACGAGGTCCTCGGCCACCTCGTGCGCCTGGCCCGCGACGCGTGCCCGCGTGTTGCTGACGTAGGCGGCGCGCGGGGCGCGCACCGCGACCCGCTCGATCGCGGTGCGCAGCCGACCGGACACGCCTTCCATCAGCGGACAGTGCGACGGGATCGTGAGGCGCAGCCGCCGCACCGCCGCGCCGGCCGCACGCGCCTCCGCGGCGGCGAGCTCGAGCGCGGCATCCGGACCCGAGACGACGACTTCACGCGGCCCGTTGACGCTCGCCAGATAGAGCGGCGCCCGCGGGCTCACGCGTGCAATGAGCGCGCGCGCGTCGCGCTCCGAGAGCCCGAGGATCGCGGTCATGCCGTGGCCGCGCGGCACCGCCTGCGCCATCGCCTCGCCGCGCAGCTTCACCAGCGCGAGCGCCTCGGGAAAGGTCAGTGCCCCGCTCGCCACCGCGGCCGCGAACGCCCCGACCGAGAGGCCCGCGACGGCGTCGGCTTGGGTCCCCTCCGCGGCGAGGGCGCGCGCCATCGCCACGCCCGCGATCACGGTGCTGAGCTGCACGGCGGCCGTCGAGGCGAGCGCCTCCGCGGTGTCGAGCCGCTCGGCCTCGGCGCCGAGAGCTGCTCCGGCCTCGGCGAGCGTCGCCTGCACGGCGGGGTGCACCGGCAGACGGCTCAGGAAACCCGGCGTGTGCGTCCCCTGGCCGGGAAAGAGCAGCGCGATCCGCATCAGGCCGCCGCCGCGGCGCCGTCCCAGGGGTCGTCCACGAGCCGCGGACCGTCCGCCGTGCGCACCATCACGGGCGGGCGCGCAGCCGTGTACTCCGCGAGCGCCACCGCCCCGAGCGGCCCCTCGAGCAGCACATCGGCGCGCACCGGCAGCCGCGCGAGGGCCGCGTACAGCCCCACCGCCACCGTGCGCGGCAGCGCTGCGCGAGCCTCAACCATGAGATCGAGGTCGCTCTTCCCGGTGGCAGTCGCCGCCCCGCTCGCGAGCTCGAAGCCGACGCTCCCGCAGGGTCCCCAGTCGAGCTCATAGCCGCGCATCAGTTTCGCGATCGCCTCGAGGGCGGCGAGCGCGGGCACCTGCGCGGCGCGCGCACTGCTTCGCCACCCGCCGCGCGCCGCGAGCTCGGACGGCGTCAGGCACTCGAGCACGGCGTCCGCGGGCAGCCAGGCCGCGAGCCGCTCGGCGCGCTTAAGTCCCCGCACTCCGACCGGGATCAGGCCGTCGCGGCGGCGCGCGCGGCGCACCACGACCCAGGGCGCTCGCGCGAGCGCCGCCGCGGCCCACGCGGGAATTGTCCCCGCGTCGGCGAGTGCCCGCGGATGCGCGATGCGCAGCAGCGCATGGGTGGCAGGCTCAGGGCGCATCCCACTGCTCGGCGAGGCGGCGCCGCACGGCGATCGAAGCCGCGCGGCCGGCGAGCGCCGCCGCGGAAGTCAGCCGCGAGGAAAGGTCGCGCGGCGCGGCGCGCGCCTCGACGACGGCCGCGATCAGCTCGGCGCGCACGCGCTCGAGGTCGCCGGGCGCGGGCGCGGCGGCGTTCACGCCGCCGATCAGCCGGTGCAGCAGCCCGAGCTTCGCGTACGAGCGCACGTCGTAAGCCATGGGAGCGACTTGGGCGCCGAGCTGCTCGAGCTCCTCTACCGTCCGGCGCGTCACGCGCGCCGCCGACTGCTGGCTCATGGCGTGAATGAGCACCTCGGGCGAGTCGAGCGCCAGAATGCGGTTCGCCTGGTAGCCGTGCGTCAGGAAACCGCCCGAGATCGCCTTGCCGACCAGGAGCGCGATGAGCGGATGACCCGCGAGGCGGGCGCTGGCGTAGGCATCGACGGCCGCCGCCCCGGCGAGGTGTATGCCGAGCAGCTCCTCGCGGCGGCCGTAGGCCTGGCTCGTGACATCGACGAGCGCGATGATCGGGCGGGGCCCGCGCTGCGCATCCTCGGCGATCGTGCGACGCACCTGCCGGGCAAGACCCAGCGCCTCGTCGAGGCCGACCTCGCCGGCGCGCGCACGCGGAAAGCGATTGTCAGGATCCGGGACGATGGCGATGAACCGTGCCACCTCGGCCCCGAGCGGCGCGTCCGCCACGCGCACCGTGCGCGGCGCCGAATCGAGGAGCCCGGCCGAGCCGGTAAGCGCCTCGAGCCAGCGCAAGCCGATCCCGTGAAGAGTGTGGGCGGCGCCCATTCCTTTAAGCCTCGCGCGCCCAGAGCGTGCGCAGCGCGGCCGGCTCGGGCGGATGCTCGCCGTCGATCCCGGCGAGCCGCGCGATGAGCGTCTCGACCTGCTCGCTGCGGGGCGGCCCGGCGGGCGAGGCGAACGCGCGGCGGACTTCCGCCGCGATCGCCTCGGCGTCGTCCTCCACGAGCACGTCCGCGAAACCGGTTGCAACGCGCTGCTCGCCCCCCATCAGGCTCCAGATGAGGGCGCGATCG
The DNA here is from genome assembly GCA_030038875.1 of Gammaproteobacteria bacterium. Lineage (GTDB taxonomy): Bacteria > Pseudomonadota > Gammaproteobacteria > Steroidobacterales > Steroidobacteraceae > 13-2-20CM-66-19. The sequence continues at coordinate 2,794 of JASHQW010000203.1, forward strand.
CCGGCATCGAGCTCGGCAAGCCCGGCCTCCTGCTCGATGACTTCCGGGCCGTTCATGCCGAGCCTTGCTGCGCGCGTCACGATGAGACGGCTGCAGAGCGCGGCCGCGAGCGACATGCCGCCGAAGCAGCCGACGAGGCCCGCCACCACCGCCACGACCGGCACGTGACGGCGCAGCGCGACGATCGCCGCGTGCACCTCGGCGATCGCCGCGAGCCCGAGGTTCGCTTCCTGAAGCCGCACCCCGCCCGTCTCGAGCAGCAGCACCGGACGCACCGGCCGGCCCAGCTGACAGTCGCGCAGCGCGAGCTCGAGCGCGCCGGCGAGCTTCGCGCCCGAGACCTCGCCGATGCTTCCGCCCTGATAGGCGCCTTCGATGGAGGCCACCACCGCGGACCGCCCCTCGATCGAGCCGCGCGCGATCACGACGCCGTCGTCGGCCTGCGCGACGACGCCCTGCAGCGGCAGCCACGGGGACTTCAGACGATCGAAAGGACCGGCGAGCTCGCGGAACGTGCCGGGATCGAGGATCGCGCACGCCCGCTCGCGCGCGTCGAGCTCGATGAAGCTCGGGCGCGCCAGAAAGCGTTGGCGTTCACCCGCAGTACTCAAGCGCGCAACGCCTCCACCGCCTGCTCGAGCCGCAGCAGCACCACGCCCGGGGTCGCGCCGAAGTCGTTGATCTCGATCGCGGCCGCCCCCTCGAAACGGGTGAAGAACCGGTCGAGCACGTGCTTCCACACCGTGGCGAATCCCTCGACGCTGGTCGTGACGGCGACGTGCGCGTCCTCATCCGCCGAGGGCTCGAGCAGCACCTCGAGATCGCCCGAGCCGACGACCCCGACATGCACACGCCGCGCCACCGCCTCGCGGGCCGGATAGGTGAAGCTCAGGCGTTCCATGAGTGTTGGGCCCCCAGGTCGAGAAACAGGCAGGCGGCGAGCAGATCCGCGCAGCCGCCCGGCGAAGCGTTGCGCCGTACGAGCTCGGCGTCGAGTGCCAGCAGCGCCGCGGAGCCCGCGGCGGTGGCGCTGCCGCCGAGCGCCAGCACGCGGC
>JASHQW010000204.1 GCA_030038875.1 Gammaproteobacteria bacterium
GGCGCCGAGGAGCTTCAAGCTCGCATCCGCCTCGCCATGATCGGCCAGCAGGTGGGCCTTGGCGAGGGTCAGCTGCAGCTCCTCCTCCGGATGCTCGGCGGCGTAGTCATCGAGCAGCGCCAGCGCCTCGGTGTGCGCGCTCTCGGTGCGGGCGGGGCGCTCGAGCAGCAGCGCCGCAGCGCGCGAGCGCGCCGGCAGAGCGACCGAGGAATCGTACAGCCGGCGGTATTCGGCGATGGCGCGCTCCGGATCGCCGTCGCGCGCCGCGATATCGGCCAGATAGAGCTGCGTGGCATCGTTGCCCTCGCCGCTCGCGAGCAGGGCCGCGAAGCGCTGCTGCGCCTCCTTCAGGTCGCCCGCCTGGAACGCGAGCAGCGCGAGCCGCCGATCGATCTCATCCGTCGGCACGGTGCTGCCGCGCAGGCTCTCGAGCTGCTGGTGCGCCTCCTCGATCCGATCGAGGGAGGCGAGAATCTCCGCCAGCTCGAGCCCGCCGCGCACCGGGTCGATCGCGACGGCGGAGTGCGCGGTAGCGATCGCCCGCGTGGCATCGCCGCGCAGCACCTGGGCGCGCGCCAGCACGCGTAAGGCCGCGAAGTCCCTGGGATCGTGTGCGAGCGCCTGCTGCGCAAAACCTTCCGCGCGCTTCCCGTCGTAGGCGGCGAGCGCCAGCTCGCCGAACAGCGCGAGCGTCTGCGGCTCACTTGCGGTCGGCTCCGGGACGGCGCTCATCGCCGCCAGCACCGCCGAGGCGTCGGTCTCCTCGAGGAGCAGCGAGATCAGATCACCGAGGGCATGGACGCCCTGATCGTGCCCCGGGCGGGGGCGCCGCGGGCCCTCGGCCGGTGAGGCCGGTGAGCTTTCCGGAGCGGCCTCCACGAGCACGGCGCGACAGTAGTCGCGGACCGCCGCACGCGCGTCGGCAGTGCGATAGAGCTTGAGCGCCACGAGCGCGTAGAGCGCGTTTGCGTCGCGGTCCTCCGGGGCGAGCGTGCGCCAGCGGGTCGCCGCACTCCAGGCCGCGGGCAGATGCTCGCAGGCGAGTGCCACCTCGGTGGCGTGCCGGGCGAGACGTGCGTCGCCGACCGTGGCCGCCTGAGCATAGTCCTCGGCAGCGGCGCGGCAATCCCCGCGCTTGAGGGCAACTTCGGCGGTAATGGTGAGAGCCGTCGGGTCGCCGGTAGCCGGCGGCGGCGCCGGGTGCGGCTTGACACTGGCGCAGCCCGCGAGCAGCGCCGGAACGATCAGGCACAGCGTCCGTGCCCGCCTGCGGCGATTGAATGTATCCATCAAAGGCACTATAGAGCCTTCGCCGGGGTGGCGCATTGCGTAACTTGTCACAAACTGCGGACATCCCGGACAATTCAATGTTTTGCTCATTGCTGCATGAAGGAAACCATCCGACAAAGGCTCGAGAAGCTCTCCGATCGCTTCGAGGAGGTCGGCCGGCTGCTCGCCACCGATGAGGTCGCCGGCGGCTCGTCGCAGTTCCGCGACCTCTCCATGGAGTACGCGCGCCTCGCTCCACTCGCCGAGCGCTACCGCGCGTACCGGGCGCTCGAGCGCGACCTCGGGGCGGCCGCCGACATGGAGGGGGACGCCGATCCCGGCCTGCGCGCACTCGGCGCCGAGGAAGCGGCACGCGTCAGAGGCCAGCTCGGCGCCGCGGAGGAAGAGCTGCGGCGCCTGCTGCTGCCGAAGGATCCGCGCGACGAGAAGAACATCTTCCTCGAGGTGCGCGCCGGAACCGGGGGCGATGAGGCCGCGATCTTCGCCGGCGACCTCTACCGCATGTACGCCCGCTACGCCGAGTCGAAGGGCCTCACGGTCGAGGTGTTGAGCGAGAGTCCCGGCGAGCATGGCGGCTACAAGGAGATCATCAGCCGCATCGCCGGCAAGGGCGCGTTCTCGCTGCTGAAGTTCGAGTCCGGAACGCACCGCGTGCAGCGCGTGCCGGCGACCGAGGCGCAGGGACGCATCCATACCTCGGCGGTCACGGTAGCGATCCTGCCCGAGCCCGATGAGGTCGGCGAGATCGACCTGAGGCCCGCGGACCTGCGCGTCGATACCTACCGCTCCTCGGGCGCCGGCGGCCAGCACGTCAACAAGACCGACTCGGCGGTGCGCATCACACACCTGCCGAGCGGTATCGTGGTCGAGTGCCAGGACGAGCGCTCGCAGCACAAGAACCGCGCGCGCGCCATGGCGCTGCTCAAGGCGCGCCTGCTCGCGGCCGCCGAGGAGAAGCAGCAGAGCAGGCAGGCGGAGTCGCGCCGCCTGCAGGTCGGCAGCGGCGATCGCTCCGAGCGCATTCGCACCTACAACTTCCCGCAGGGGCGCGTCACCGACCACCGGATCGACCTGACGCTCTACAAGCTGCCGCAGGTGATGGACGGACAGCTCGACGAGCTCATCCTCCCGCTCCAGCAGGAGCACCAGGCGGAGCTGCTCGCGGAAGAAGCATGAGCCAGGGTGCACCCGATCTCGTGGTCGACAGCGTCACCGGCATCGACGTGTCGCTGGCGGTGGCCGGCCCGGGCGCGCGCTCCTATGCGTTCCTCATCGACTGGCACATCCGGCTCATCCTGGCCTTCGCCTGGTACGCCTGCGGCGCACTCCTCTTTAATGGGCGCCTGAGCCTGGCAGCCCCCGCCGCCCCGAGCGGCCGCTGGTTCGTGCTGGTGCTGCTGCCGGCGGCGGCGATCTATTTCCTCTATCACTACGTGCTCGAGCTCGCCCTGCGCGGGCGCACGCCGGGCAAGCGCGCCGCGGGCGTGCACATCGTGACGCGCGACGGCGGCGCCCCCGGCGCCGGCGCGCTCCTCACCCGCAATGTCTTTCGGCTGATCGACAGCCTGCCACTGTGTTACGGCGTGGGCCTGGTGGCGGTCGCGCTGACGCGCGAGCACCTGCGCATCGGCGACATGGCGGCCGGCACGCTGCTGGTCTACGAGCGCACGGCGGCGGCGCCGGAGTTCCGCGGCGCCCACGGCAAGCTCGACGCCGCCGGCATGGAGATCGTCCACGAGCTCCTCGCGCGCTGGGCGGCACTCGAGCCCGAGGCACGCGCCGAGCTCGCGCGGCGCGTGCTGGCGCGCTACGCGGGCGATGCGGGCGATGGGGGCGGCGCGGCCGGCGACGGCGAGACGCTGC
>JASHQW010000205.1 GCA_030038875.1 Gammaproteobacteria bacterium
TCGCCGGCGCGCTCGCGCTCCCCAAGGGCCCGCGCTACAAGCGCGAGGACTACGTCACCCTCCTGCAGCTGCTTTACGACATCCTCGTCAAGATCCGCAAGGAAGGCGTGATGGCGATCGAGCGCGACGTCGAGGCGCCCCAGAACAGCGCGCTCTTCAAGAAATATCCGCACGTCCTGGCCGACCACCACATGACGGAGTTCATCACCGACTGCCTGCGGTTGATCGTGGGCGGCAACCTCGACCCACAGGAGCTCGAGACACTGCTCGAGTACGAGCTCGAGACGCACCACAAGGAAGCGCACGAGCCGGCGCACGCCGTGCAGAAGGTGGCCGATGCCCTCCCCGGCTTCGGCATCGTCGCCGCGGTGCTCGGCATCGTGAACACCATGGCCTCGCTCGAGGGCGCGGACACGGCCACGATCGGCCACCGCGTCGGAGCGGCGCTGGTCGGCACCTTCCTCGGCATCCTGGTCTCCTACGGCTTCGTCGGCCCGATCGCCGCCGCGATGGAGCACATCGCGCGGGAAGAGGCCAAGGCCTTCGAGGTCGTGAAGATGGCGCTGGTCGCGAGCGTGCGCGGCTACGCGCCGCCGGTCGCGGTGGAGTTCGCGAGGAAGCTCCTCTTCAGCGAGGTGCGCCCAACCTTCGCCGATCTCGAGGCGCACCTGAGGGGCAAGGGCAAGCCGGCGGCCGCTGGCGCGCCGTCCGCCAAACCCACGGCCGCCGCCGCGGCCACGGCGAAGTGAGCGCATCGTGCCCGCCCGGCCGGACAAGCCCGCGATCGTCATCGTCAAGCGCTACAAGCGCGGCGAGGCCGGCCATCATGGCGGCGCGTGGAAGGTCGCCTACGCCGACTTCGTGACCGCGATGATGGCGTTTTTCCTGGTGATGTGGCTCGTGACCGCCGTGTCGCGCGAGCAGCGGGCGGCGATCTTCGAGTATTTCAAGAATCCGAGCATGGAAGTCGGCAAGAGCATCAAGGCAGCCCCCGGGATGGCCGGGCCGGGCGGCGCGAGCACGAGCCCCATCAACCTGCACGGCGGGCTCGACGCGCCGCGCATGATGCAGAGCCCGAGCCCCGGCATCGGCGCGCCGGTGGCGCCGCTCTTGCCCCCCAAGACGCAGGTCACCGATCCGACCCTCGAGCCGCCGCACATCGCGCAAAAGGAGGCGGAAGATCTCGACGCCGCGCGCAAGGCGGTCGTGGCGGCCGAGCGCCGGCAGCTCGAGTCCCTCATGGACGAGCTGAAGAAAGCCATCGACGAGAGCCAGGCACTCGAGCCCTTCAAGGACCAGCTGCTGCTCGACATCACGCCCGAGGGACTGCGTATCCAGATCGTCGACAAGCAGAACCGGCCGATGTTCGACATCGGCAGCACGCGCTTGAAGCCCTACACGGTCGCGATCCTCGGCGAGCTCGCCAGGTACCTCAACACCGTGCCGAATCGCTTAAGCGTCACGGGCCACACCGACGCGACGCCCTACGCGGACGGCAGCGGCCGCACCAACTGGGATCTGTCGGCGGACCGCGCCAATGCCGCGCGCCGCGCCCTCGAGGCCGCGGGACTCGCGAGCGACAAGACCGCGCGCGTCGTCGGGCTGTCCTCGTCGGTGCTGTTCGACAAGCAGGATCCGCGCAATCCGGTCAACCGCCGCATCAGCATCATCGTCATGACGCGCCAGGCGGAGCAGGACGCGGTGAAGACCGAGGCGCAGCCGGAGATGACCGTGCCGGCGGCGCCTTCCCCATAGAGAAGCCGAATAACCATGCGTTACAGAGAAGACAAAGACCAGAGCGCCGAGCTGCTGCGGCTCGCGCTGCCGCTCATGGCGCGCCAGTCGGCCGCGCTCCACCCGATCAGCTACACGCTGTGGTACGAGCATGTCGCGGGCGTCAACCCGCCGCTCTCTGCCGTACTCGAGGCGAGCCTCGCGGGCAAGCTGCCGCTCGGCGAGGACGACGTGTACGACCTGCACGCGCGCTACGTGGTGGCGCGCGACATGGAGGTGCTCGACCGGCTGCAGCGCAAGCTCCGTGACGTGCTCGAGGAGGCGGCGCAGACCGCGGCCGCGGCGCTCGAGGACAGCGGGCAGTTCGAAGCGGCGCTGCGCGACACCCGCTCGAGACTCACCGGGGCCTCGAACCTCGAGAGCGTGCACGCGATCATCGCCGAGCTCGCGCGCGAGACCTCCCGCATGCACTCGGCCACCGAGGCCGTGCAGGCGAAACTCGAGTCGCGCGCGCGCGAGGTCGAGGTCCTCACCCGGCAGCTCGAGCAGGCCAAGAACGAGGCGCTGCTCGATCCGCTCACGGGGCTGAAGAACCGGCGCGGCTTCGAGCTCGCCGTGAAGGAGCTCGGCGCGTCCCCCGGCCCCTTCAAGGGCGCCGCGCTGGTGCTGGCAGACATCGATCACTTCAAGCAGATCAACGACAAGCACGGTCATCTGCTCGGGGACAAGATCCTCCGGGCCATCGGCCACACGCTGCAGTCGAACATCAAGGGGCGCGACATCGCGGCGCGCCCGGGGGGAGATGAGTTCGCCGTTCTCCTGCAGCAGACCCCGCTCGCCGGTGCGCGCGCCCTCGCCGAGCAGATCCGTGCCGCGGTCGCGGCCGGACGCATCCGCCGCGCCGACAGCAAGGAGCAGCCGGGCTCGGTGACGCTCTCGATCGGGGTGGCGGCGGGCGGGAGCGACGACACGCTCGAGAGCCTGCTGGCACGCGCCGATGCGGCGCTCTACGCCGCCAAGCGCGCCGGACGCAATCGGGTCTCGGTGGACGCGGACGAGCTTGCGGCGGCCGCGGCTACACGTTGAAGCGGAAGTGCATGACGTCGCCTTCCTGCACCCGATAGTCCTTGCCCTCGAGACGGAGCTTGCCGGCATCGCGGGCGCCCGCCTCGCCCTCGCCGGCGAGGTAGTCGGCGAAGGCGATGACTTCGGCGCGGATGAAGCCACGCTCGAAGTCGGTATGGATGACCCCCGCCGCCTGCGCTGCTGATGCGCCGGCCCGCACCGTCCAGGCGCGCACCTCCTTCGGTCCCGCCGTGAAGAAGGTCTGCAGTCCGAGCAGCGCGTAGGCCGCGCGGATCACCCGATCGAGCCCCGGCTCCTTCAAGCCGAGCTCCGCGAGGAACTCGGCCCGCTCGGATTCAGGCAGCTGGGCGATCTCCGCCTCGATGGCCGCGCACACCGGCACGACGCGGGCGCCCTCGGCCGCCGCGCGCCGCTCCACCGCCGCGAGCAGCGGGTTGTCGTGAAAGCCGTGCTCGGCCACGTTGGCGACGTACATGACGGGCTTGGCGGTGAGGAGCTGCAGCTCCTTGAGGTCGCGGCGCTCCTCGTCAGTGAGGGCGAGCGCGCGCACCGGCCGGCCCGCATCGAGCTGCAGCCTGACGCGCTCGAGCAGCGCGCGCCGGCGCAGTTGCTCCTTGTCGCCGCTCTTGCCCGCCTTGATCGCGCGCTCGAGACCCTTCTCGAGAGTGGCGAGGTCGGCGAGTGCGAGCTCGGTGTCGATCGTCTCCATGTCGGAGACCGGATCGACCTTGCCGGCCACGTGGATCACGTCGCCGCCGGCGAAGCAACGCACCACATGCGCGATCGCGTCGACCTCGCGGATGTGCGAGAGAAACTGGTTGCCGAGTCCCTCGCCCTGGGAGGCGCCGGCGACGAGTCCCGCGATGTCGACGAATTCGACCGTGGCCGGGAGCACCTTCTCCGGGCGTGCGATCGCGGCGAGCTGCGCGAGGCGCGGATCCGGCACCGGAACCACGCCGACATTGGGATCGATGGTGCAGAAGGGATAGTTCTCGGCGGCGATCTGCGCGCGCGTCAGCGCGTTGAAGAGCGTCGACTTGCCGACGTTCGGGAGACCGACGATGCCGCAGCGGATCGGCACGGCGTCAGGGCGGATCCGCGGAGGGCGCGGGCGGCTCGCGGCTGTGCAGCAGGTTCATCGCGATCTGCGCGCCGTCCTCGAGCAGCACCGGCACGATGTCCGCCGCGGCGAGGACGCCCGAGCGGATCAGCTCCGCCTCCTCGGCCGAAGGGCGGCCGAGCACGTAGTCGAGCACCTGCGAGCGCTCGCCCGGATGCCCGATGCCGATGCGCAGCCGCCAGAAGCCGTCGCCCATCTGCGCGATCACGTCGCGCAGGCCATTATGTCCGGCGGCCCCGCCCCCCTGGCGCAGCCGCACGACGCCGGCGGGGAAATCCAGCTCATCGTACGCCACCAGGATCGACTCGAGCGGCACCTTATAAAAGGAGGCGATGCTCTGCACCGCATCGCCACTGTGATTCATGTAGTTCATGGGCTTCAGGAGCCACAGGTCCGCAGCGCCGATACGCGCGCGCGCGAGCTCCGCGCGGTGACGCGGCTCGCTGCGGAAGCTGGCGCCGTGGCGCGCGGCCAGCTCGTCGGCGAACTGGAAACCGGCGTTGTGCCGCGTGCGCGCGTACTCGGTACCCGGGTTGCCGAGCCCGACGATCAACTTGAGCGGTTCGCCTGGCATGAGGTTTCCACATCACCCTAAAAGCGCCGGCCGCCGCAGAGCGCTCGAGGCTCCCACGGCGGCCGGCGGTTCGGCCTGTGTGAGTGCGGCAGCTACTTCTTGCCGCCCTCCTTCTTGCCGCCAGCTTCCTTCTTCTCCTCGCCCTTCTTGCCCTCGGCGGCCGCGGCCGGAGCGCCCGGCGCACCCGCGGCGGCGGGCGCGGCACCCGGAG
>JASHQW010000206.1 GCA_030038875.1 Gammaproteobacteria bacterium
CCCCTACATCCGGATGTACAAGGGCAAGACCTTCGTGGTGAAAGCCGGCGGCGGCGTCTTTGCCGAGGCCGACTCCACCCGCACGCTGGTCGAGCAGATCGGGATCCTGCACTATTTCGGCGTGCGCGTGGTGCTGGTGCACGGCGGCGGGCCGCAGCTCACCGAGCTCTCGGCCGCCCTCGGTGTGCCCACCCAGATGGTCGAGGGCCGCCGCGTGACAGATGCGCGCTCGATCGACGTCAGCGCCATGGTATTGAATGGCCTCATCAACACCCGCCTGCTCGCCATGTGCCGCGATCTCAACATCGACGCGGTCGGCATCAGCGGCGTGGACGCGGGACTGGTGCGCGCCCACAAGCGCCCGCCGGTGCTTGTCCGCGCCGACGCCGCTCCGGTCGATTTCGGCTACGTCGGCGACATCGACGCGGTCGACACCACGGTGCTGAAGAAGCTGCTCGACAACGCCCTCATGCCGGTGGTGAGCCCGCTGTCGGCGGATGAGAACGGCACGCTCCTCAACATCAACGCCGACACCGTGGCCGCCGCCCTCGGCGCCGCCCTCGGCGCCGAGAAGCTCATCCTCTGTACCGGCACGCCCGGGATCCTCGGCAACCTCAGCGATCCCGGCTCACTCATCTCCTATACGGACCTCGCGGGGCTGAAGCGCCTGCGCGAGGCCGGCCAGATCGCCGACGGCATGCTGCCGAAGGCCAAGGCCATCGAGGATGCGATCCGCGGCGGCGTGCGGCGCGTGCACGTGGTGTCCTATCGCGCCCCCGAGGGGATCCTGAGCGAGGTGTTCACCAACGAGGGCACCGGCACGCTCATCGTCGCCGACATCAACGCGCTCACGCCGGCCGAGCAGCAGGGGACGCTGCCATGACGCGCCTGTGGGACAAGGGCACGCCGCTCGATGAGCGGGTGCTGCGCTACACGGCGGGCGAGGACCACGCGCTCGACGACCGCCTGGTGCCCTACGACGTGCGCGCCTCGATCGCGCACGCCGAGATGCTGAATGCGCAGGGGCTGCTGTCGCTCACCGACCTCGATGCGATCCGCGACGGCCTGAAGGAGCTCGCCGGCGAGCACGCGCGCGGGCTCTGGCACGTCGAGCTGACCGACGAGGACGGCCAGACGGCGCTCGAGCGGCGCCTCACCGAACGCATCGGCACCGCCGGGGCGCGCATTCATCTCGGGCGCTCGCGCAACGACCAGGTGCTCACCGCCATCCGCTTGTACCTGCGCGAGGCCGTCGAGGACCTGGAGAGCGGCGCGCTCGAGGTGGCGGAGGCGCTCGACGAGCTCGGCGTGCGCGAAGGCGGTACGCCGCTCCCGGGCTATACGCACATGCAGCAGGCGATGCCGAGCTCGGTGCCGCTCTGGGCCGGGGGCTTCGCCGCCGAGATCCGCGACGACGCGCAGGGCCTCAACGAGGTCGCGCGCCGCATCTCGCGCAGCCCGCTCGGGTCGGCGGCCGGCTACGGCACGCCCGGGCTGCCCATCGATCGCGAGGCGACGCGGGCGGCGCTCGGCTTTGCCTCGGTGCAGGAGCCGGTCACCGCCGTGCAGCTCTCGCGCGGCAAGGCGGAGGCGCAGCTGCTCTTCGAGATCACGCTCCTCATGCAGGACCTGAGCCGCTTCGCCGCCGACGTGCTGCTCTACGCCACGCACGAGTTCGGCTTCCTCACGCTCCCGGATGCCTTCACGACCGGCTCGTCGATCATGCCGCAGAAGAGAAATCCCGACGTCTTCGAACTGATCCGTGGCCGCTCAGCCACGGCGCTCGGCTGCCTCGTCGAGGCGCTCGGGGTGTGCGCGAAGCTGCCGTCGGGCTACAACCGCGACGTGCAGCTCCTCAAGTTCCCGCTGTTCCGCGGCATCGACTTGGGCCTCGAGACGCTCGCCATCCTGCCGCCGGCGATCGCCGCCCTGCGCTTCAAGCGCGAGGCGATCAGGCTCGATCCGGCGATCAACGCGGCCGAGGAGGCCAACCGCCTGGCAGTGCGCGAGGGCATTCCGTTCCGCGAGGCCTATCGCCGCGTGGCGGCGCAGCTTAAATAAGTAGAGAAGCTGATGGCGAAACTGCTCGGGATATCGGGGAGCCTGCGCCGGGCCTCTTACAACTCGTCGCTCCTGCGCGCCGCGACGCGCCTCATGCCGCCCGATGCGACGCTCGAGGTCGCGAGCATCCGCGGCATTCCGCTCTACGACGGCGACGTCGAGGCACAGGGAATCCCGCCCGCCGTCGCGCAGCTCAAGGAAGCGGTGGTCGCCGCCGCGGGCGTACTGCTCGTCACCCCGGAGTACAACAACAGCATTCCGGGCGTGTTCAAGAACGCGATCGACTGGCTGTCGCGCCCGAGCTCGGACATCAAGCGCGTGTTCACGGGCCGGCCGTTCGCGGTGATCGGCGCCTCGCCCGGCGGCTTCGGCACGACCCACTCGCAGGCGGCGTGGCTGCCGGTGCTGCGCACGCTCGGCGCGCAGTTCTGGAGCGGGGGACGGCTGCAGGTGTCGCGCGCGGCCACGGTGTTCGACGAGGCCGGCAACCTGAAGGACGCAGGCGTCGAGGAGCAGCTGAAGAGCTTCCTCGCGGGCTACGCGGCCTTCGTGCAGCGCGCCGCGCCTTAAGCGCCCGCGAAGGCCGCGGGCGCCGCGCGCGCGAACTCAGCCAGCGCCTCGAGATGCGCGCAGATCGCGCGCAGTGTGGGATAGGCCGCGAGGTCGCACTGGTAGCGGCGCGCGTTGTACATCTGCGGCACGAGGCAGACGTCGGCGAGCGTCACCGCCGTGCCGTACATGTGGCGCCCGTCGCCGCTCGTGCCGCGCACCTCCTTCTCGAGCGCATCGAAGCCGCGCGCGATCCAGTGCGCGTACCAGGCATTGACCGTGCTCTCGTCCGCCTCGAAGGGCGGCCCCTTGAGGTAATTGAGCACGCCCGAATTGTTGAGCGGGGCCATCTCGCAGGCGATGACGAGCGCGAGCGAACGCACGCGGGCGCGCCCTGCCGGGTCGCGCGGCAGGAGCGGCGGCTGCGGATGGGTCTCCTCGAGATACTCGAGGATCGCGAGCGACTGTGTGAATACGCGCTCGCCATCGACGAGCACCGGCACCAGCCCCTCGGGGTTCAGGGCGAGAAATTCCGCCGAGCGCTGTGCGCTCACCTGCGGCCGCAGGTCGACCGCCACCGTCTCGTAAGGCAGCCGCTTGAGATTCAGCGCGATGCGCACCCGGTACGAGGCGGAGCTGCGGAAGTAGTGATAGAGCTTCATGGGAGCGACGCGCGCGCTGCGATGGTGTTGCGCAGCACCTCGAGTCCCTCGATGCCGCCCTCGAGCCGGTCGCCGGGCTGCAGCGCTCCGACGCCGGCGGGCGTGCCGGTGAAGATGAGGTCGCCGGCCCTGAGCTCGTAGAGCGTCGAGAGCTCGGCGATCAGCTGCGGCACGGACGTGAGCATCATCGAGAGGTCCGAGTCCTGCCGCGTCTCGCCGTTCACCTCAAGCCAGATGCGTCCCCGCGACAGATGGCCGCGGGCCGCGGGACGGATCGCGGCGACCGGAGCCGAGTGATCGAAGCCCTTGCCCGAGTCCCAGGGCAGTCCGCCCTGCTTCGCGGCGCTCTGCAGATCGCGCCGTGTCAGGTCGATGCCCGCGGCGTAGCCGAACACGTACTCGAGGGCGCTCGCGGGTGAGAGGTTGCGCCCGGCGCGGCCGAGCGCCGCCACCAGCTCGATCTCGTGTTGGAGGTTCGCGGTGCGCGGCGGGTAGGGAATCGCCGCGCCGTTCGCCACCAGCGCGTCCGCCGGCTTCATGAAAAAGAACGGCGCGGTGGGCTGCGAGCCCATCTCGCGGACGTGGTCGGCGTAGTTGCGGCCGACGCAATAGATGCGGTGAATCGGAAAGCGCCCGCCGCCCTCGATGGCGACCGCGGGCGTCGCCGGCGGCGCAAAGACAAACTCGCTCATCGGCCGGAGATTGCCACCGCGCGAACCGCTAGACTAGCTCCATGAGCATCTGGCGCACCGTGGCGACTGCCGCGGAGCTCAACGAGCGCGGCAGCCGCACCATGCCCGGCTTCCTCGGCATCCGCGTCACCGAGATAGGCCCGGACTTCCTGCGCGCCACCATGCCGGTGAACGAGCGCACGCATCAGCCCTTCGGCGTGCTCCACGGCGGCGCCTCGGTCGCGCTCGCGGAGACGGTCGGAAGCCTCGCGGCGATGCTGTGCGTCGATCCGAATTACCTGGTCCTCGGCCAGGACATCAACGCCAATCACCTGCGCAGCATCTCGTCCGGGCTCGTCACTGCAACGGCTCGGCCGTTCCATCTCGGCAGGACGAGCCACGTGTGGCATATTGAGATTCGCGACGAGCAGGAGCGGTTGGTGTGCGTGTCGCGGCTGACCATGGCCGTGGTCGAGCGCCGCCCGCAGACCTGAGCGTGCCAGACGTCAGCGAGAGGTGAGTCATGCCCGACAGCGCAACCCCGTCGATGGCCGCCGACGCGCCGCGCGTCGACGAGTCGCTCGTCACCTACACCAACGTCATCTATGCGCTGCACTCGCTGTCGGTGCTGATCGGGCTCACGACCTTTCACACCATCGTGGGAAGCTTCGTGTGGGGGCTGCCCTCGATCATCGCCGTGATCATGAACTACGCGCGCCGCTCGGCCACGCACGGCACCTTCCTCGAGTCGCACTTCCGCTGGCAGATCCGCACCTTCTGGTTCGCCGTGCTGTGGAGCTTCGTCATCTGGGCCGTGTCGGTGCCGCTCATGGTGATCCTGATCGGCTTTCCGCTCCTCATCCTCGGGCATTACGCGCTGGCGATCTGGATCATCTATCGCATCGTGCGCGGCTGGCTGGCGCTGCGCGACAAGCGTCCGATGTACGTATGAGCCGCGCCTGGCTGCTCGCTGCCCTCACCGCGCTGGCGGTGGGTGGCTGTGGCCAGAAGGGACCGCTCTATCTGCCTGACAAGGGCGGCAGGGTGGTGACGCGCGCGCCGGCTGCCCCGCAGGCGCCGCCCGCACCGGGAGCCACGGCTCCGGCTGCCGCGCCGCCCGCGAATGAGACGCCCGCGGCTCCGGCAGCGCCGAAGCCGACCGACAAGGACAAGGATCAGGACTCGCAGCCGCCGAAGTGAGGCGGCGGCGGCGGCTAGCCTCTCATCAGGCCCTTGAGCGTCCGCGCCCGCTCGCTCTGGGGGAAGACGCTCGTCTCGAGCGGCTGCGGCGGGATCCCGAGGTGCTCCTCCAGCACGCCCTTCAGCACACACCGCAGATCGAGCGTCGGCAGGAGGTCGCGCCCCTGATAGAGCCCGCGTGAGGAGAGCCCCGGCCAGTCCGCGATCACCCGGCCGCCCGCCACCGCGCCCCCGGCGAGGAAGGCCATGGTCGCGGTGCCGTGATCGGTGCCGCGCGTGCCGTTGATGGCCGCGGTGCGGCCGAACTCCGTGACGAGCAGCACCGCCGTATCTTTCCAGACGGGGCCGAGCTCGCTCCTGAGCGTGGCGAGCCCCTTGTCGAGTCCCGCAAGGCGGCCGGCGAGCTGGCCCTCGGCGCCGCCCTCGTTGGCGTGCGTGTCCCAGCCCGTGGTGTCGAAGACCGCAACCTGCGGCCCGTCCTCCTGGCGCAAGAATCCCGCCGCCGCCCGCACGATCTCCGCATAAGCGCCGCCCGGCGGCGGATTCGCCTGAGGCTGCGCCGCTGTGGCCGGCGCCATATTGGGCGCGGCCGCGTTGTCCTGCACCATCGCGCCGCCCTGCTCGGCGGCGACCCGGTCCGCCATGAGCGCGTCCGCGAGGCGCACCGAGAGCAGCGGATCGCGTGCGTAGAGATCGGTGATGCGTGCGAGCGTGTCGTCGTCGAGACCCGCGAGCTTCGAGGGCGACCACGAGGTCACTTCGGCCGGCCCGCGCATCACGAGCGGCACGTTCTGGCCCAACGCGACGCCGGCCTCGCGGCGCCGCTCACCGGGCGCTGCCGCGAGCGCGCGGTTGAGCCAGCCGCTCTGCGCCGCGTGCGCGAGGGCCGTGCCGTTCTCGAGCACGTCCTGGCCGTCGAAATGCGAGCGCTCCCGGTAGGGGCTCGCCACCGCGTGGAACACGATGAGCTCGCGCGCGGCGTAGGACTGGCCGAGGAAGCCGAGCGAGGGGTGCAGGCCGAAGAATCCGTTGAGCGGCAGCGCGCCCTTCGCCTCGCCCGGAGCACGCAGCGCGAACTCGCCGCGCAGGTGGCCGTAGTCCCGGTCGCCGTAGGGCGGCACGGCCGCCAGGCCATCGAGCGCACCGCGCAGGATGACCAGCACGAAGCGGGGGCGGCGCTCAGTGGCTGCGACGCGCGCGAACGCGAGCCGCGAGGTAACGAGCGCCCCGCCGGTCGCGAGTGCTCCAGCCCTGAGGAATTCACGGCGCTTCATGGCTGACATGGCTGTCCCTCCGTGCCTTCTCTAGCGGCGCATGAACTCGGGCGCGGCGAGCAGCAGCGCCATCGCCTGCTGGGCGCTCGCCGCACGCGCGATCGCAGTCCCGGTCGCGTCTGTCAGGTTGGCGCCGAGGAGTTGTGGGGCGAGCTCGGCGGCATTGCGGCGGCTGCCGAGCCGGCCGCCCAGCGCGTCCCCCCACTCGAGGCGCTTCAGGAGCGCCGAGGCTCCGTCCCAGTCGGCGCTCCGGTCGGGCCAGCCGGCGGGCGAGCCCGGCTGCCAGGTGCGCTGGCCGAGGAGCTCGAAGGGCGCGAGCGGCCCGTGGGCCGCGTCCACCGGCAGCGACAGCCCGCGATAGCTCGAGACGATGAAGTCGGCCGGCGTCTTGTACTTTGCGAGCGGTTGCTGCCACGCCTCGGGCATGTCGATCAGCGTGCGGTACACCGCGGGCAGATTGCCGCCGAACTCGGTGAACGCCTGCGCGAGACGCGCGACCGCCGCCGGTGGCGGATCGTCCGCGATGAAGTGCCGCGCCAGCTTCGTGGCGATGTGGTGCGCGGTGGACGGGTGCTGCGCGAGGTCGTTCAGCACCTCGACGCCCTGCTCGTAGCCCTTGTCTGCGTAGCGCCGTCCGAGCACGGTTTTGGGACCAGGCTCATGGTTGTCGGGTCGGAACACGAACCGGCCGGGCGGCCCGCTGGCGAAGAGGCCGTTGCCGCCGCCCACCGACCAGCCGGTGATCACGGTAGCGAAGGTCGTCACGTCGTACTGCGTATAGCCGCCGCCCACGCCGAGGGTATGCAGCTCGAGAATCTCGCGGCCGAGATTCTCGTTGATGCCGATGGTGCGATTGCCGCCGCGCTGGCGCAGTCCGGCCCGGATGGCCGCGGGGGAATGCGGACCCACCGACAGGTGGTTGTCGAGATAGAGCAGCATCGCCGGGTGCATCTCGGCGGCGACCAGCAGGTCACCGAAGTTGCCGAGCACGTACGGACGGATCGCCTCGCGCTCGAAGCTCCCGGCGAGCCCGGCCATGAACTGCTTGTCGATCGACACCGCGAAGTGGTTGGTCCAGAACTGGGTCAGCCGCTCGAGGAAGGGGCGGTCGGCCATCACCGCCTGCTGGAAGCGCGCCGTCGCCTCGTTCTTGTAGATGGGCTGGAGAAACTGCGGCAGCTTCTGCTGCCCGTCATTCCCGGAGCGGCGCGCCTGCTGGATCTCGCGCTGCAGGGCGAAGGCTTCCCCGAGCACCTGCGCCGAGGACGCGAGCTGCGCGTTGGCGATCGCGGGCGGCGCACCCCGCAGCTGCGCGCGCAGCCAGCCGCGTCCGTCGCCGCCTATGGAGGCGAGCTCGCCCGGACGGGCGCCGAGCCCGAAGCGATTGGCCGCGATGGTGGAGCCGAGCTGCTGCATCCGATAGCTGTATAGCGCGGCAGACGGCTAAGCGGTTGACGCAGCTCGCAGGACTGTGACGGGTTGCCGTCCGTTATACTCGCGGCCCGCGCGCCGAGCATCACGCCTTCATGACGCCCTCCCCCGACCTGGTCCTCGTCGACGCCTCCTCTTATGTCTACCGGGCGTTTCACGCCCTGCCACCGCTCTCGAACTCGCGCGGCGAGCCGACCGGAGCGCTGCTCGGCGTGCTCAACATGCTGCAGAAGTTCCTGAAGGACTTCCGTCCGCAGCGCATCGCCGTGGTGTTCGACGCTCCGGGCAGGACCTTCCGCGACGAGCTGTTCGCCGAGTACAAGGCGCAGCGCCCGGCGATGCCCGACGACCTGCGCGCGCAGGTCGGGCCGCTCCTCGAGATCATCCGGGCGCAGGGCCTGCCGCTGCTGCGCGTGCCGGGCGTCGAGGCCGACGACGTCATCGGCACGCTCGCGCGGCGCGCGGCGGCCGCCGGCCAGCGGGTGCTCATCTCCACCGGTGACAAGGACATGGCGCAGCTGGTGGACGGCTCGATCACGCTGATCAACACCATGACCAACACGGTGCTCGATCGCGAGGGCGTGAAGCTCAAGTTCGACGTCTACCCCGAGCAGATCATCGACTATCTGGCACTGATCGGTGACAGCTCCGACAACATCCCGGGCATCGACAAGGTCGGACCGAAGACCGGCGCGAAGCTGCTGCAGCAGTACGGCGGCCTCGACAACCTGATCGCGCACGTCGCGGAAGTGCCGGGGAAGGTCGGCGAGAACCTGCGGCTCGGGCTGGCCACGCTCGAGCTGTCGCGGCGGCTCGCGACCATCCACACCGATCTCGAGCTCCCGGTGTCGCCCGAGGAGCTCGCACCCGGCGCGCCCGATGCAGCGAAGCTGCGCGAGCTCTACACGCGCTTTGAGCTGAAGGCGCTGCTGCGGCAGCTCGAGGGGGGCGAGGAGGCGCCGGCGCCCGCCGCCGCGCCGTCCGCCGCCGCAACCACCCCCGCTGCGGTCACGCCCGCGCCGCCGGCCATCGAGCGCCACTACCAGACCCTCACTCGCTGGGAAGATTTTGAGCGCTGGCTCGAGGTGCTGCGCACAGCCGAGCTCCTCGCCTTCGACACCGAGACCACCAGCCTCGACTACATGCGCGCCGAGATCGTCGGCGTCTCCTTCGCCGTCGAGCCGGGAACCGCGGCCTACGTGCCGCTGGCCCACGTCTATCCGGGCGCGCCCGATCAGCTCGACCGCGCGCGGGTGCTCGCGGCGCTCAGGCCGCTGCTCGAGAGCGAGGCGCACGGCAAGGTCGGGCACAACCTCAAGTACGACGCGCACGTGCTGCTCAACGCCGGCATCGCGCTCGCCGGCATGCGCTTCGACACGATGCTCGAGTCCTACGTGTGGAACAGCGTCGCCACCAACCACGACATGGACTCCGACGCCAGGCGCTACCTGGGGCTCACGACCATCACCTTCGAGGACGTCGCCGGCCGGGGCGCGAAGCAGCTCTCCTTCGACCAGGTGCCGCTGGAGAAGGCCGGGGACTACGCCGCCGAGGACGCCGATGTGACGCTCCGCCTGCACGGCGCGCTGTGGCCGCAGCTCAAGTCGGTGCCGCAGCTGGCGCGCCTCTACCAGGAATGCGAGCAGCCGCTCGTTCCGGTGCTGCTCGCCATGGAGCATCACGGCGTGCTGGTCGATCGCGAGCGGCTGCGCGCGCAGAGCCGCGAGTTCGCCCGCCAGCTGCAGGAGCTGGTGCTCGCGGCGCACCGCGAGGCGGGCCACGAATTCAACATCGAGTCGCCGCGGCAGCTGCAGCAGATCCTGTTCGAGCGGCTGCAGCTGCCGGTTCGGCGCAAGACGCCCACCGGCCAGCCCTCGACCGCCGAGGACGTGCTGGAGGAGCTCGCCGAGAGCTACCCCCTGCCGCGCATCGTTCTCGAGTACCGCGCGCTCGCGAAGCTCAAGTCCACCTACACCGACAAGCTTCCCGAGCAGGTCAACGAGCGCACCGGGCGCATCCACACCAACTACGCGCAGGCGGTCGCCGCCACCGGGCGGCTCTCCTCGGTCGATCCCAACCTGCAGAACATCCCGATCCGCCGTCCGGAGGGACGGCGCATCCGCCAGGCGTTCGTCGCCCCGCAGGGCTGCGTGCTGCTCGCGGCCGACTACTCGCAGATCGAGCTGCGCATCATGGCGCACCTCTCCGGGGACGAGAGCCTCCGGCGCGCGTTCGCGGAGGATCGCGACGTGCATCAGGCCACCGCCGCCGAGGTATTCGGCGTCGCCCTCGCGGGCGTCACACCCGACCAGCGCCGCACCGCCAAGGTGATCAACTTCGGGCTCATCTACGGCATGTCGCCCTTCGGGCTGGCGCGCAATCTCGGCATCGAGCGCGGCGCCGCGCAGCAATACGTGGAGCGCTACTTCCAGCGCTACCCGGGCGTGAAGCGCTTCATGGACGAGACGCGCCTCTCGGCGCGCGAACGCGGCTACGTCGAGACGGTGTTCGGGCGGCGCCTGTACCTGCCGGACATCCGCTCCGGCAACACGCAGCTGCGCCAGTACGCCGAGCGCAGCGCCATCAACGCGCCGATGCAGGGAACCGCCGCCGACATCATCAAGCGCGCCATGATCGCGGTGGACGCCTGGTGCCGCCGCCAGGATTCCCCGGCGCGCCTCATCATGCAGGTGCACGACGAGCTGGTGCTCGAGGTGCGCGCCGACGCGGTCGAGGAAGTGACGCGCGCGGTGCGCGAGCGCATGGTCGGCGCGGCGAGCCTGAGCGTCCCGCTGCGCGTCGACGTCGGCACGGGCGCCAACTGGGACGAGGCTCATTAAGGAGAGTGACGGCCGCGCCGAACGGCGCGAACTTCTGCTGCTGCCGATGGTCGTTGACGCTGGCGGCCGTCCCTCCGGCGTGTCGCCGGCTTGCAACAGTCAACGCGGCGGCGGCGATTCTGTTATTAAGGACTTCACCACATGATGAGGACTTCTATGCGCAAACTCCTCCTCGCACTCGCTCTGGTGCTCGCAGCGGGCGCCGCACAGGCCGACGACGAAATGTTCTACATCGGCGCGGGCATCTCGAGGGACAACCTCAAGGACATCACCGCCACGGCCTCCGATCTGAACAGCACCGACTGGAAGATCTGGGCGGGCTTCCGGCCGATCAGCATGTTCGCGGTCGAGGCCGACTACATCGACCTCGGCAGCCAGACGATCAACACCGCTGTCTCGAGCACGCACGTCGACTACAAGGCATTCGCCGGCTACGCGGTCGGCTTCCTGCCGATCCCGGTTCCGTACCTCGATGTCTTCGGCAAAGCGGGGCTCGCGCGCTGGAACTCGAGCGGCGGCAGCTCGTTCCCGGGTGGCGGCTTCTTCTCGCTCTCGGATGAAGGAACCGAGTTCGCCTGGGGCATCGGTACGCAGGCGCACGTCGGAAACTTCGGTGCACGCCTCGAGTACGAGAACTTCAGCATCCGCAATACGAACGGCGCGAACATCGTCTCGCTGAGTGTTTTCCTGAATCTCTTCTAGCCCAGACGTCTGTGGCGCGGGCGATACAAACCGTAAAGCAAATTAATGATCTGAAAAGAGATTTTTTCCGGGTCGCGATGGAACTCGAGGGAATCGCCCTCATCTAATCCCTCGAGTGCATCGTCACTCCCCGCTTCCCTCCCTGAGCGGGTAATTGACCCGGTTCAAGAGACCTGTGCCGGGTTAGTCTGCCCCGGCGGCCCTCAAAGCCGCCGGGGTTTTTTATTTGAGCCACGCGAGCAGCCTCTCCCGCGCTTCCTCGACGCCCGTGCCGTCCGTCGCGGAGAACAGCTGCACCGTCGCCCGCCCCGCGAGCTCATCCGCAGCCGCGCGCAGGGTGCGCACGGCCTCGGCGCGCGTGAGCTTATCGGCCTTGGAGAGCAGCACGTGCAGCCGCCGCTCACCCGAGAGCCACTCGAGCAACCGCTCATCCCCCTCGGTGAGGCCACGCCGCGCATCGACGATCAGGAAAAGCCCTTTGAGGCTCGTGCGCCCATGCAGCGCGTCGATGAGCGGGCGCCAGGTGCGCCGCTCGGCCTCCGGGCCGCCCGCATACCCATAGCCCGGCAGATCGACGAGGCGCCGCTGTGGCGCGAGCTCGAAGAAATTGAGCAGCCGGGTGCGGCCGGGAGTCTTGCTGGTGCGCGCGAGACCGCGCCGCTGCGTGAGCGCGTTGATGGCGCTCGACTTGCCGGCATTGGAGCGTCCGGCGAAGGCGACCTCGGCACCGATATCGGGCGGAAGCTGCGCCGGCGCGGCGGCGCTCACCAGAAGCCTGGCCTGCTGAAAACGGCTCATTTTCAGGGGACAATCATGCGAGGAGCCCGGCAAGCCCGGGCGTGATCGTAGTGTACAATCCGCCGCCGTCGCTTCGCGGGACCACGCCGGAATGAGAACAATGCCGAACAGCCTCAGAGTCGGTTGGATAGGGCTTGCGATGAGCGCACTGGCGCTCGCGCCGACACTCGCCGTGGCACAGACGTCCGCCGCCGGCAATGCGCCGGCCGCCGCCGCGCCAAGCGCCGCGCCGGCCGCACCCGCCGCAGCGGCGAACGATGCCGCCGCGGTGCCCTTCACGACCGGCAAGGCGGCCAGCGGCGAGGCCAAGGCGGCACTGTGCACGGCCTGCCACGGCCCGAACGGCAACAGCGTCAATCCCGAGTGGCCGCGCCTTGCGGGCCAGAGCGCGGTCTACATCGCCGAGCAGCTCAAGCTCTTCCGCTCAGGGGTGCGCAACAACCCGATCATGAAGCCCCTGGCCGCCTCCCTGAGCGACCAGGACATCAACGATCTCGCCGTGTACTACGAGGCCCAGACGCCCACCGGGCTCGAGGCGGACCCGTCCTACTGGAAATCCGGCGAGGCGCTTTATCTGAGCGGCGACGCGCCGCACGAAGTCCCGGCCTGCGTCGCCTGCCACGGGCCGGTGGGGCGCGGCAACCTCGCGGCCGGTTATCCGGCGCTGCGCGCGCAGCAGTCGGTCTACGTGGTGAAACAGCTCAACGACTACGCGAGCGGCGCGCGTTACGCGGGTCCGAGCCCGCCGCAGGCGGACCCCAACGCCATCATGATGCTCACCCTCGCCAAGCGACTGACCCCCGAGGAGATCCGCGACGTGGCCTCCTACGTGCAGGGCATGCGCTGAGTCGATGAACCGGCCGCTCTTCCTGACAGCGCTGCTGGCCTTAGGGGTAGTGGCCTGCTCACGCCAGGAAGCGCCACCTCCCGCCGCACCCGCCGCCGAAGCCCCGCCGGCGGCCACGAATCCGTCCGGCGCGGCGCCGGCGCCCGCCGCCGTTCCGCCGCAAAGCGAGATCGAGCAGGCGCGCGGCGCACAGGAATCCGCCGACGGCGCCGCCAACGAAAAGCTCGAGTCGAGCGACGCCTCGCTCGAGCGCATGGCCGCGCTGCCGCCCGACGCGCAGCTGCCGGCGGGCCGCTGGAAGGCCGGAGTCAACTACGACCCGCTGGTTCCGGGGCAGCCGACCAGTGTCGAGCCGGGCAAGGTCGAGGTGCTCGAGATCATGTGGCTCGGCTGCCCGCACTGCTACGCCCTCGAGCCGTATATCAGGGCGTGGCTCAAGACCAAACCGGCCTACGTCGAGTTCTCACGCGTGCCGGTGATCTGGGGCCCGGTCCATCGGGCGCACGCCAGGCTCTTCTATACCCTGAAAGCGCTCGGGCGGCCGGACCTGATCGAAAAGGCCTTCGACGCCATCCAGCAGCAACACAACCCGCTGGTCGCGAGTAGCGATGCAGAGTCGCTGCAGATCGAGCAAGCGTGGGCGGCGCAAAATGGCGTCAGCGCCGCGGACTTCACCGGCACCTACAACTCCCTGGCAGTCAGTGCCGAGCTGGGGCGCGCCGAGGAGCTGACGCAGCGCTATCGCGTGCAGAGCGTTCCGCTCATCATCGTCAACGGCAAGTACACGACTGACGTGGGCAAAGCCGCAAGCCCCACGAATCTCATCCAGCTCCTCAACGACCTGGCGGCGTCCGAGCATCGGCACTAGTTGACCGGCCAAAATCGTCTGCAACGATTCTGGCGGACATCACTGCGAATGCCGCCGGCAAAAAACGTGGTTTTTGCCGGCTGCGCCGCAGGTCAGTTGGCGCGCCCGACTGGATTCGAACCAGCGACCTGCAGCTTCGGAGGCTGCCACTCTATCCAACTGAGCTACGGGCGCGTTGGGGCGGGCGATGATACGCGGCGCCGGAAAAGCCGTCTAATTTGCGCGCCGCACCGTCGGCGGAGGGCTTCGGCATTTACGAAGCGGGGAGCCGAGCGGCTATACTGCGCGGCCGAATCGGCGCTGCCGCGACGGAAACACACGTGAGCAAGCAGGACACCCATTTCTTCAACGTTTTCAGCCTGGTGATCGGGCTGCTGGTGGCCATCGCCATCGTGCTGTTCGTGTTCGCGCGCATCGTCGCGAGCCATACGCAGGAAGCGCAAGTGCTCACCGAGCCCGACTACAGCCAGAACGTGGCCGCCCGCATCGCCGGGCCGGTGCGCGAGGCGGTCGCCGGTCAGGACAATTCCGCCCTCGCCATCAAGGTGGAGACCGCCGCCGGCGCGGGCTCCGCGACTCCCGCCGCCATGCCGAAGAACGGCACGGAACTCTTCGAGCAGACCTGCAGCGTCTGCCACGGCCAGGGGATCGCCGGCGCACCCAAGGCGGGCGACAAGGCAGCGTGGGCGCCGCGCATCGCCGAGGGCAAGGCGACGCTCTACGAGCACGCGCTCAACGGCTTCCAGGGCAAGACCGGTGTCATGCCCCCGAAGGGCGGGCGCACGGATATACCCGACGACCTCGTCAAGCAGGCCGTCGACCACATGGTCCAGATGGCGCAGTAGCGGCGCGGCACTGCCCACCGGGCCCTAGCCCGCCGCGCGATCCAGACAGCGCAGCATCACGGCCTCGCTCATCTCGCGTGCGCTGATCGCGGGCCGGCCGTCGAGATCAGCGATCGTGCGCGCGACCTTGAGCACGCGCTGGCGCGCCCGCGCGGAGAGCCGCCCGCGCCGCATCGCCGCCTCCAGCACCCGCCGTCCCGACTCATCGGGCACGCACCAGCGGCGCAGCTCCGCATCCGCGAGCCTCGCATTGCACGTCCCCTGGCGCGCGCGCTGCAGCTCGCGTGCACGGGCCACGGCAGCGGCGGCCGCGGCGCTGCCCGCGCCAGCGCCCGGCACCGTGTCGAGGTCCTCAGCCTCGACCCTCGGCATATCGACGTGCAGATCGAGCCGATCGATAAGCGGGCCCGACACGCGCGAACGGTAGCGCTGCACCATGGCAGGCGTGCAGCGGCAGCTCACGGCGGGATCACCGAGGCCGCCGCAGGGACAGGGGTTCATCGCGGCGACGAGCTGAAACTCGGCGGGGTACTGGACCGTGAGCGCGGCGCGCGCCACCGAGACGGTTCCGGTCTCGAGAGGCTCGCGCAGCGCCTCGAGAACGGCACGCGCGAACTCCGGCAGCTCGTCGAGAAACAGTACGCCGTGGTGCGCCAGGCTGATCTCCCCGGGCCGGGCGCGCACTCCCCCACCGACCAGCGCGGGCGCGCTGCTCGAGTGGTGAGGCGCACGGAACGGTCGCTCGGTGAGCGATTCGTGACAAAAGCCCAGACCACTCACCGAGGCGATCGCGGCCACTTCGAGCGCCTCGGCCGAGGACAGCGGCGGCAGCAGACCCGGGAGGCGCTGCGCCAGCATGCTCTTGCCGCAGCCGGGCGGACCGATCATGAGAAGACTGTGCCCGCCGGCGGCGGCAACGGCGAGCGCGCGCTTCGCCTGCAGTTGTCCGCAGACGTCCGCGAGATCGAGCGCAGCGCCGGTGCCGGGTGAGCGGCTGCGCGTGGCACCGGGCGCGCCGCCCGCCGCCAGCGTCGCCGTGCCGGCGACATGCGCGCAGACCTCGAGCAGGTGATCGGCGGCGCGCACGAGCTCGGGCGCTCCGGCGCAGGCCTCGGCCGCGTTGGCGCGCGGCACGATGATCTCGTTTCCCGCGCGACGCGCCTGCGCGGCCGCCGGCAGGAGGCCCCGCACCGCTTTCAGCTCGCCCGTGAGGCCGAGCTCACCGTAGAACTCGCGCAGCGGCTGCGAGGCGCGCTCGCCGTCAGGGCCGCCGCTCAGCTGCCGGGAGGCGAGCAGGATCCCTAAAGCGATCGGCAGGTCGAAGCGGCCGCCCTCCTTCGGCAGCTCCGCCGGCGCGAGATTCACGGTGATGCGGCCCGCGGGAAACTCGAAGCGCGAGTTGCAGAGCGCTGCGCGCACCCGCTCCTTGGCTTCGCGCACCACCATGGCCGGCAAGCCGACGATCGAGAACGTGGGCAGGCCGCTCGCGAGGCTGACCTCGACGTGCACCAGCGGCGCACTGAGGCCGACTTGCGCGCGGCAAGCGACCCGCGCAAAACCCACGGGCTAAGCCTCTAAGGCTCCGGCTTGCCTTCCATGGCGGCGAGCCGCGCCTCGAGCGCCTCGAGCCGGGCGCGCGTGCGCTCGAGCACCCGGGTCTGCGCGTCGAACTCATCGCGCGTGACGAGCTCGAGCTTGGCGAGCCGCTCGCGCAGCACCGCGCGGAAGCCCGCCTCGAGGTCCTGCTGCATGGCGCGCAGCGCGGGCGGCACCTGCTCGAGCAGGCGCCGCACCAGGTCATCGATCCGCAGTGACTCCATGAAAGCTCCCCGCTCTGCCACCCGTGCCCCGCTTTGACGCAAGCGCGCGCCCCCGAGCCCCAAAAGAGTGCAACCCCACGCACACCGCGCGCACAACACGCGGAAATCACGCCCCGTCGCCGGTGGCACGGAAGCTGCACTGCTCGCGCGCAGGGCCAGAGCTTACGCGCCCGCGTGCGCTCCTGCAGAACGCATTTGCGGCGCGATCGGGCACAAATGCCCGCGCGAAGCTCACGCGTACCCCGGAGAGACCATGCCGACCGCAGCGACCGCGACTCGAATACTCAAACGCCCGAGTGCCGCATGGCTCGGCCTCGCGCTGGCGCTCGCGCCGGCGTTCGCCCTGGCCGACGAGCCCGCGCCCAACAAGGGCGACACGGCGTGGATGCTCACCTCGACCGCGTTCGTGCTGCTGATGTCGGTGCCGGCGCTGGCGCTCTTCTACGGCGGCCTGGTGCGCACCAAGAACATGCTGTCGGTGCTCATGCAGGTGTTCGTCGGCTTCTCGCTGATCACGGTGCTGTGGGCCGTCTACGGCTATTCGCTCGCCTTCACGCAGGGCAATGCCATCTTCGGCGGCTTCAGCCGCCTGTTTCTTGCGGGCACCTTCAACTCCTCGACGGGAGCGTTCTCGACCGCCGCCACCTTCAGCCGCAACACGCCGCTCTATGAGCTCGTCTACGTCGCCTTCCAGGCGACCTTCGCCGCCATCACCTGCTGTCTGATCCTCGGCTCGATCGTCGAGCGCATGAAGTTCTCCGCGGTGCTGTTGTTTCTCGTGCTGTGGTTCACCTTCAGCTACCTACCCGTCGCGCACATGGTGTGGTACTGGCCGGGGCCGGATGCCTTCACCTCCGCCGCCACCGCCGATGCGGTGAGCGCCACCGGGGGGCTCATCTGGCAATGGGGCGCGCTGGATTTCGCCGGCGGCACGGTCGTGCACATCAATGCCGGCGTCGCCGGACTGGTCGGAGCCTTCGTGCTCGGCAAGCGCGTCGGCTTCGGCCGCGAGCCGATGGCTCCGCACAACCTGACGCTCACCATGGTGGGCGCCTCGCTCCTCTGGTTCGGGTGGTTCGGCTTCAATGCGGGCTCGGCGCTCGAGGCCAACGGCTCCGCCGCGCTCGCCTTCATGAACACCTACCTCGCGACGGCCTGTGCGGTGCTCTCGTGGATGACGGCCGAGTGGCTCGTGAAGGGCAAGCCCTCGATGCTCGGCGCGGCCTCCGGCGCCGTCGCCGGACTGGTGGCGATCACGCCGGCCGCGGGCAACGTCGGCATTCCCGGGGCCTTCGTCATCGGCCTCGGCGTGGGCGTCGTATGCCTGTGGGGCGTCACCGGGCTGAAACGGCTCATCAAGGCGGACGACTCCCTGGATGTCTTCGGCGTGCACGCCGTGGGCGGAGTCTTCGGGGCGCTGATGACCGGCATCTTCAACTCGCCCGCGCTCGGCGGCCCCGGCTCCACCGTCGACTGGGTCAAGGGCACGACCGGCTATCCGGGGATGGCGGCGCAGTTCCTCATCCAGCTGAAGGCGGTCTGCCTGGTGACGGTATGGACCGCGGTAGTGGCCTTCGCGGCGTTCTTCATCGTGAAGCTCGTCGTGGGACTGCGGGTTCCCGAGGAAGAAGAGCGCGAGGGGCTCGATATCACCTCCCACGGCGAGCGTGCCTACGACCTCTAGGCGACCTAAGGGCTTCGCCCCGGCCGCGCCCGCGCTGGCGTATCCGCCCCGGCCTTTGTATGGTGTGACCGGAAGCGGCCCCTGCCCTGCGGCCGTGTGACGGAGTTCAAGGGTCGCCGGGCCGGGGAGCCGCCATACTCCGATGGCGGAGGCCCACTTTATGTCGCGACTCGTATCGATCATCGCCCTCGTTCTCGCCGGAGCGTGCACCCTGGCCCGCGCCGATGTGTTTCGCTGGGTCGATGAGCAGGGCGTCGTGCACTACAGCGACGAATGGGTGCCCGGATCCGTGGTCATCAAGACCACCGTGCGGCCGCA
Organism: Gammaproteobacteria bacterium; assembly: GCA_030038875.1. Taxonomy (GTDB): domain Bacteria; phylum Pseudomonadota; class Gammaproteobacteria; order Steroidobacterales; family Steroidobacteraceae; genus 13-2-20CM-66-19. The sequence continues at coordinate 18,571 of JASHQW010000206.1, forward strand.
TTCCGAGTCGGCTCCCGCTTCGGGACTGAGCGCCGCCAACTCGCGCGTCAACGAGCAGATCGCCAACCAGGACAACGCCCGCGCCGTACAGCAGGACGTCGCCAAGGCGCGCGACTCGCAGTGCAGCTGGGCCAAGGATCGCTACATGAAGGCGATCGCATCGCGCCGCGTCTACAAGGAAGGCAAGGACGGCGAGCGGCAGTACATGACGGATGCCGAGGCCGATGCCTACCGCGAGCAGGCCCGCAAGGACGTCCAACAGGCCTGCGGCAGCGTGCCGGAGTGGAAGCCCGACCAGCCGATCCCCGAGCCGCAGCCGACACCTGAGCCGAAGGTCAACCCCGCACTCGCGACCTCGGAGTAGGTTTCGCTCTATAGTGTCGCTCCGCGGCCAGACCGGCCGCACGCGGTGCGTCGCCGCACCAGGTGTTCTCGAGTGACACGCGCAGGCTTCGTCGGACTCGGCGCCATGGGTGTGCACATGGCGCGCAACCTTCACAAGAAGGGAATGCTCTCTGCGGTCTGGAACCGCACCAGCGCCAAAGCGGGCGCGCTCGCCTCCGAGCTGCGCGTGGCGGCTCCTGCCACGCTCACCGAGCTCGCCGCGCAGGTCGACGTGGTCGTCTCCTGCGTATCGGCGGATGCGGACGTCCTCGCGGTGGCGCAGGGACTTGCCCCCGGATTCAAGCCGGGGAGCCTCATGCTCGACTGCTCGACCGTGAGCGCCGAGACGGCGCGCCAGGCCGCCGAGCTCCTCGAGGGCAAGGGCGTGGACTTCCTCGACTGTCCCGTGAGCGGCGGCATCGAGGGCGCGCGCGATGGCACGCTCGCCATCATGGCGGGCGGCACGGGCGCGGCCTTCGAGCGCGCCCGGCCGGTGCTGGAGGCTCTCGGGCGCACCATCGCCCATTTCGGCCCGGTCGGCAGCGGCGCAGCCGCCAAGGCCACCAACCAGATCATGTGCGCCGGCATCATCGAGGCGGTCGCGGAGGCGATGGCGTTCGCGCGCGCGCAGGGGCTGCCGCTGCCGGTCCTGATCGACACTCTCGGCAAGGGCGCCGGCTCCTCCTGGTACTTCGTGCACCGCGCGCCCAACATGGCGCGCGGCTCCTACCCGGCGGGCTTTCGCGTGCGCCTGCACGAGAAGGATCTGCGCATCTGCCACGACATGGCCGCGCGCTTCGGCGTCGAGCTGCCGGTGGTCGAGCGCATGCTGGCCGAGTACGCCGAGCTCGTGGCGCGCGGCTACGGCGACGAGGACATCTCCGCCACCTTCCGCCTCAAGGAGGAGCTGTTCGAGCGCACCAACATCATGGGCGCGCCACCGCTGCGTGCGCCGCCGCGCAGTCCATGAACGCGACTGCAGGCGGCCAGCGCTCGCTCTATCTCCCGGACTTCTGCACCTCGCGCACCACGCTCGCCATCGTGCTGATCGTGGAGCTCACCGCCATCGTGCTCACGCTGGCGCGGCAGAGCGTCGCCGTGGATTTCTGGACCGACCTGGTGCGGACCTCGCTGTTCCTGCTGTGGATCGGGCTCACCGGGGCGGGTCTGCTGTGCGTGCTGCGCGGCTCGCTCGCGCGGTTGAGCGTCGCGGCCGGCTCGGCTGCCGTGCTCGCGCTGGTCGCGCTCCTGGTGGCGCTCATCTCCGCGTGCGCCTGGCTCATCGGCCGCAGCCACCTGGTGGTCGATACCGGCGGCAGCGCGCTCTTCCCCGCCCGCCCGCTGGGCTTCGCGCTGCGCAACGTCTGGATCTCTCTGGTGGTGACCGGGCTGGCGCTGCGCTACTTCTACGTGGCACACGAGTGGCGCGCCAGCGTCGAGCTGCGCGCCGCCGCCCGCGTGCACGCGCTGCAGGCGCGCATCCGCCCGCACTTCCTCTTCAACAGCATGAACACCATCGCGGCGCTCACCCGCAGCGATCCGCCGCGGGCGGAGAGCGCGGTGCAGGACCTGGCCGACCTGTTCCGCGCCACGCTCAGCGACCAGCACAGCACCCTCACCCTCGCCAAGGAGCTCGAGGTCGCGCGCACCTACCAGCGCATGGAGCAGCTGCGCCTGGGAGCGCGCCTCGTGGTCGAATGGAAGACCGAGGCGCTCCCCGGCCAGGCGCTGGTGCCGGGCCTCATGATCCAGCCGCTGCTCGAGAACGCCATCTACCACGGTATCGAGCCGCGCCCCGAGGGCGGCCGCGTGACCATCAGCGGCGAGATCAGTGGCGGGCTCATCACCATCGTGGTGCGCAATCCGCTCGGCGCGGGCCCGCAGCAGCGCGAGGGCAACCGCCTGGCGCTCGCCAACATCCGCGAGCGGCTCGCCCTCATGTACGGCGAGCGGGCGCTCATGAAATCCGGAGTCTTCGACGGGGAGTACATCGTCACGCTGCGCTTCCCGCTCATCGAGCGGCAGTCGGCGCCCCCGTCCGCCCCGCCGGCGGCCGCCTGAGCCGTGAGCGCACTGCGCCTCAAGGTGCTGATCGTCGACGACGAAGCGCCGGCGCGCGCGCGGCTGCGCAGTCTCCTCGGCGAGATCCCCGAGGCCGTGGTGGTGGGTGAGGCGGTGAGCGCCGGGGAAGCGCTGGCGCTCGCGCACGATCTTGCCCCGGACGTCGTGCTGCTCGACGTGCGCATGCCGGGCATGGACGGGCTCGAGGCGGCGCGCCACCTGAACGTGCTGGAGGAGCCACCGGCGGTGATCTTCACGACCACCTATGACGAGTATGCAGTCGAAGCCTTCGAGGCGCACGCGGTCGGGTACCTGCTGAAGCCGGTGCGCAAGGAGCAGCTCGCCGCCGCTCTGACGCGCGCCGGACGGCTGACGCGCGCGCAGCTGCAGAAGCTCGCGGCCGCCGGCGAGGCGCGCCGCACGCACATCGCGGCACGCGCGCGCGAGGGACTGAAGCTCATCCCTATCGAGGAGGTGCGCTACTTCCTCGCCGACCGCAAGTACACCACGGTCGCCCACGCGAACGGCGAGGATCTGATCGAGGATTCGCTGCGGCTGCTGGAGAGCGAGTTCGGTGCCGCCTTCGTGCGCATCCACCGCAATGCGCTGGTGGCGGTGAAGTACCTCGAGCGCATCGAGCGGGACGCCGACGGCCAGTACCTCGTGCGGCTGCGCGGCTGCGCCGCGCCGCTCACGGTGAGCCGCCGCATGGCGGGCGAGCTCAAGGACCGGTTCAGGATCTGAGCGCGCTCGCAAGCGGCGCGGCCGCTTCAGCGCGCGGCCGGCAGCAGCCCTTGGTCGACGAGCGTCGGCGGGTGGCGGTGATGCGTCGCCTGCTCCCAGGCATAGGCGACACCCAGCAGGTCGCCGTCACGGAACGGCCGTCCCGAGAACTCCATGCCGAACGGCAGCCCGCTCTCGTAGAAGCCGCCGACCACGACGAC
>JASHQW010000207.1 GCA_030038875.1 Gammaproteobacteria bacterium
GGCATTATATGCCATATGAAGGCGCGCCTGGCGTTCCACGACAAACAGGTGCTGCCTGATGGCTCAATTGTGGAAATGAAAATCTGGGAAGTGTCGGAGTCCGTGCCGGGGAGCAGGCATCGTCTGAAGTACAGTCTGTTCTATGGACGGCCGGGGCAGCGGCTCGTCGGTTACGACAATGAACGCGGTCGCGGCGATCACCGGCACATTGAGGGCAAACAGCAGCCCTACTCCTTCAGTACGCCTGAGCAGCTGATCGACGATTTTCTGGCGGATGTGCGCCGCCTGCGAGGTGAGCAATGAGCAAGCGAGTCAAGGTTCACGTCGGTACGGTGAAGGACATGGGCCAGCGCTTCGTGAGCGCGTGGCGTCGGCTCGAGCGTGGAGAGAAAGTCCGTGAGCGTCATGTGACTTTTCCGAATCTACCTTCGCTGCTGAATGCGCTGACACCCAAACGGCTGGAACTACTCCAGGACGTGCATCGTGAGCCGGCATCTTCCGTGAAAGCACTTGCTGAGAGGCTCGGACGCGACTACAAGCGCGTGTACGAGGACGTGGAGACTCTGGCCGCGTCGGGACTGTTGCAGCGCGAGGACGGTCGAGTATCGGCTCCTTACGATGCCATTACCGCTGAGATGCGCCTGTAAGCACCCTATCCTCTGTTTCACACGGCAGAGGTCACTGGTTCGAGCCCAGTACCGCCCACCATCAATAAATTAGTAGGCGGCCAGCGACGCCCGGCCGTAAGCGCTACTGAAGTCCTGACCGAACCGAAGTGATGCGCTCGGTGTTGAAGCCGAGCCAGTGCATGCGCCCCGCATAGCGGGCGTGCTCGACCTTGATGCAGCGATCCATGACGACCGCGAGGCCGCCTTGCTCGGCGATCCGCGCGCCTTCCTCGTTGATCACCCCGAACTGACACCACAGGCACCGGGCGCCAATCGCCACGGCATCGGTTGCGATCCCGGGCAGCGCTGCCGGGGCACGGAACACATTGACGACGTCGACGGCGACCGGCACGTCGCGCAGACTCGCGAAGCTCCTCTCCCCGAGGACCTCCGACTCACGGGGATTCACGGGGATCACCCGATAGCCGTGCCGCTGCAGATAGAAGCCGACGAAGTGGCTGGCGCGCAGCGGATTGGCAGAGAGGCCGACGATGGCGATCGTCTTGGCCGTGAAGAGCACCCGCTGGATGACGAGCGGATCCTGGTAGCGCGTGAGATCAAAGTCGGCCATCAGCCACCCTCCGCGGACTTGCGGGCGCGCGAGCGCGCAAAGCCCTGCTCGAGATCCCAGATGAGGTCAGCGGCGTCCTCGATGCCCACCGACAGGCGGATCGTCCCCGGGCCGACGCCGGCGGCGCGCAGCTCCTGCTCATCGAGCTGCCGGTGCGTGGTGCTCGCCGGGTGGATGATGAGGCTCTTGGCATCACCGACATTGGCGAGGTGCGACCAGAGCGTGACGCCGCGAATGAATTCCTGTCCGGCTTCGCGGCCACCGCGGATGTCGAACGAGAATACCGAGCCCGCCCCGCGCGGCAGGTAGCGCTCGACGAGCAGCCGGTAGCGGCTCGAGCCGAGACCGGGGTAGGTGACGTTCGACACGAGCTCGTGGGCCGCCAGGTAGCGGGCGATCGCGCCGGCGTTCTCGACGTGGCGCGCCATGCGCAGCGACAGCGTCTCGAGTCCCTGAAGAAACAGGAACGCGTTGAATGGGCTCATGCAGCCGCCGAGATCCCGCAGCGTCTCGGCGCGCAGCTTCATGAGGTAGCCGTAGGTGCCGAAGGTCTCGTGAAACTGCAGGCCGTGATAGGCGGGGGAGGGCTCGGCGATCACCGGGAAGCGGCCGTTCGACCAGTTGAATCGTCCCGAGTCGACAACCACCCCGCCGATGCTGGTACCGTGGCCGCCGATGAACTTGGTCGCGGAGTGCAGCACGATGTCAGCGCCCCACTCAAAAGGGCGGCAGAGGTAGGGGGTCGCGAAGGTGTTGTCGACGAGCAGCGGCACGCCGTGCTCGTGGGCGATCGTGGCCACGGCCTCGATGTCGAGTACGTTGCCGCCGGGATTGCCGATCGTCTCGCCGAAAAATGCCTTGGTGTTACCGCGCACGGCACGCTTCCAGGCGCTAAGGTCGTCGGGATCGACCCAGCTGAGCTCCACGTTCATCTTGCGCAGCACATGCTTGAACTGGTTCACGGTGCCACCGTAGAGCGCCGCCGAGGACACCACATGGTCCCCGGGCAGGAGCAGCGTGAATAGTGCTGCCACCTGCGCCGCGAGTCCGCTCGCGAAGGCCACCGCGCCGCAGCCGCCCTCGAGGCTCGCGACGCGCTCCTCGAACACGGCCAGGGTGGGATTCATGATCCGCGAGTAGGTGTTGCCGTATTCCTGCAGGTTGAAGTAGGCCGCGGCGGAAGCCGGGTCCTCGAACACGTAGCTGGTGGTCTGAAAGATCGGCACCGCGCGCGCGCCGGTATTCGGGTCCGGACGCTGACCGGCGTGAACCTGCCGGGTCGCAAAGCCGAATTGACGCGCTGCTTCCACGGGCACCGCTCCCAGGTGTGGACTGCTGCGGATCATAGGCTTCTGCTGCGCTGCCACCAATTGCCGCGGACGACGGGCTTATAACCGATTGGTCGTGGTGCCTGACGGTAGCGGCGAGTACTCTTAGGGACGGAGCGCAAGGTCGACGGGTCTGCCCGCCGGAGGGCGTTCCCAATTCAGCCAGGAGAAAGCAAACATGGCGCAGCCCAGTGTCAATAATGGTGTCAACGTCCAGGCGCTCCTCGACGCCCGGGAGGCGCTGAAGAACGCGCCCGCGGCCGCAGAGTTCACCTGGCGCGCGTCCTGCAAGTGGAAGAACGGCACCCACGCCCAGTCGACCGTGCGCGGATTCCGCGGGCTCGGCGAGGAGCAGAAGCACAAGACCGAGTTCTCCTTCGAGACCGATCATCCGGAGATCTTCGCCTCCGAGGACCACGGTGCGACGCCGGTGGAGCTGGTGCTGGTCGGTCTCGCGAGCTGCCTGACGGCGGGGGTGGCGGCGGTGGCGCAGAACCGCGGCATCCAGCTGCGCTCGGTGGAGGCGAAGCTCGAAGGCAGGATGAATCTCTACGGCATACTCGGCATCGACAGCAACGTGCGCAACGGCTACGACGACATCAAGGTGACCTTCCACATCGACGCCGATGCATCCAAGAAGGACATCGAGGCGCTGGTCGCACAGTCGCAGAAGCGCTCGGCGGTGTACGACATCGTGACCAATCCGACGAACGTGACGGTCGAGGTCGTCTAGCGCGACCGCTGCGGCGAGCGACGGGCTCACGATCGAACACCACACCACGGTCGTCGTCGGGGCCGGGCATGCCGGGCTCGCGGTCAGCCGTGCTCTCAGCGAGCGCTCGATCGAGCATGTCGTGCTCGAGCGCGGCGAGGTGGCGAATTCCTGGCGGCGCGAGCGCTGGGATTCGCTGCGCCTGCTGACGCCGAACTGGCAGAGCCGGCTGCCGGGCTATCCGTACCGAGGGACCGATCCCGACGGCTTCATGTCGATGCCGGAGGTCGTGGAGCACATCGCAGGGTTCGCGGCGGCCGCCGCGGCGCCGGTGCGCACTCACACGACCGTCACCTCAGTGAGCCGGGGCGACGACGGCTACCGCGTCGCGGCCGGCGGCGGCGAGATTCACTGCCGCAGCCTCGTGCTGGCGAGCGGCGCGGCGAACGTCCCGCGGGTCCCGCAGCTCAGCCAGGCGGTGCCCGCGGGCATCGAGTGCTTCACGCCCTTCGACTATGGCAATCCGCAGCGGCTGCCCGCAGGGGGAGTGCTCGTGATCGGCGCCTCGGCCACGGGGGTGCAGCTGGCGGATGAGATCCAGCGCTCGGGCCGGCCGGTGACGCTATCGGTCGGCGAGCATGTGCGCTTGCCGCGCAACTACCGCGGGCGCGACGTGCTCTGGTGGATGGAGAGCTCCGGTGTGTGGAGCCAGCGCTACGACGAGATCGACGACATCGAGCGTGCGCGGCGGCTGCCCTCGCCGCAGCTCGTCGGCACGCCCGAGCACACCACTCTCGATCTCAACGTCCTGCGAGCCGCCGGTGTCGGAATCGTCGGCCGGCTCAGCATGATCCGCGACGGCTGCGCGCTTTTCTCAGGGGGGCTGGCCAACCAGTTTGCCCTGGCCGACCTCAAGATGGAGCGGCTGCTCGATACGTTCGACGCCTGGGCGCGCGGCGATGCGGCGGACATCCAGGTCGGGCCGGTGGAGCGTTTCGAGCCGACCCGGGCACCGGCCGCGCCGCGGCTGTCGCTCGACTTAAGGAGCGGCGAGATCCGCTCGATCGTCTGGGCCACGGGATTTCGTCCCGACTACCGGTGGCTCAAGCTCCCGGTCTTCGATCATCGCGGGGAGCTGCGGCACGATGGTGGCGCCGTCGTCGGCGCACCCGGGCTCTATGCGATCGGATTGCCGGTGCTGCGGCGTCGCAAATCGACCTTCATCCTCGGTGCCGAAGACGATGCGCGCGATGTGGTCGCGCAACTCGCAGGCTACCTGGCGGGGTAGCGGGCGAACGATCGGCAGCGGGTCGGAGCGCGGATAAATCTCCCGTGCGTTGAACTGAGACCCATATCTCACGGTGTGCCCCCCGGGCCGGGCAGCGGCGGCGCGCAGAAACGGACGCAAAGGCGGTCGGCCCCGCATTCGCTCGCGTGGGGCACCGATGGAATCTTGACGCCTCGTGCTGCGGGTATTACCTTATGACTACCTAGACCTGGACGGTGTATTACCCGATGGCCGCTACCAGCCTGAAACTCCCTGAAGACCTTAAACGTCGCATCGAGCGACTGGCGAATGCCGCAAATAAGACGCCCCACGCCTTCATGGTAGAAGCGCTAGCTCGCGAAGCTGAGCGATCGGAACTGAGAGCGCGCTTCGCCGACGAGGCAGCACATTCAGAGGAGGAAGCGATGTCGAGCGGCAAGGCCTTTAAGCTCGGCGCTGCCTTTGACTACCTCGCCGCGCGAGCGGCCGGCGCCAAGGTGCGGCGTCCCAAGCCCCGTGCATGGCGACGGTCGAAATAACCCAGAGAGCCCTTGCCGACCTCGAACGGCTCTTCGACTTCATCGCTGCCGAGAGTCCCAGGAAAGCGCGTGAGCAGATTCTGAGCGTGCGCAAGGCCTTTGAGCTGCTCGCCGAGCATCCTCTACTCGGACGGCCTGCCGAGGAGGGGCGGCGAGAACTCATCCTCTCTCGTGGCCGCTACGGATACATCGCGAAGTACCGTTGGCTTCCCGCGGAAGACGTCATTCTGATTCTAGCCGTCCGACACCAGCTCGAGGCTGGATACGCGGGTGAGTAGCGCGCGGGCGGCCGTGAGCGGCGCCTCTGAGCAGGCACTTCGTAGGGTTTGCGCCGTCGGAATTTTGGTACCGTGCAGGCGCTTTGCAGACCCGGTTTTACTCGATGATCTCGACAGATTGATGGCGGTGCCCGCGTCGGATGCGGTATGCGGCGAAGTCTGCCTTATCCAGAGTAAAGACTTTGCGGGTTTGCAGGGCTTCTGCGGCCGCGATGACAGAAGCGTCCGCGAGATCCATAGGATGATCTGCGTATTGCTCCATCAGCTCGAACGCTCGCGTCAGACTCGCGTGATCTAGGAACCAGATAGAAAGCCCTCCCCGTGCGATGAACTCACGCACCCGGTCGGAGCCGATGCTTTGCGGCTCTAGCATGTGAAAGGCTTCGGTGAGCACCGGGACCGTTGTGCACAGTCCTTCCCGCAACGTCCGCAGGCTTTTTGCCGACCGCTGATGTTGCCCGTCCCTGGGATCGAAGAGCGCCACGAGTGGCCCGGTGTCCACCAAGATCATCGCGCGCGTTTATTCTTAAGAAGTTTCCGAACCGCAGCCCGGGCATCCGTTGACGGACCGATCGCGTAGCCGCCGGGGCCCAAATCCAGTTCTCGATAGATATCGTAAGGCGCGCGGACAGGTTCGCTGTCTTTGAGCCGATGCTGCAGAGAACGAAGACCCTCCTTAAGAGCCTCGGAAATCGGCAAACCCGTGGCTGCCCGCACTTCATCGAGCACCTTCTCGGCTTCCTCATCGAGTCTTACGGTACGCGTGGCCATCATGGTCTCTCGTAATACACACTGTAATACACAGCCTGGACTCCGTCAATTCGGTCTGTAACCTTGGGAATGGCAACTCGCATAGTTGATCCGTAAGCACCCCACCTCTGTTTCA
>JASHQW010000208.1 GCA_030038875.1 Gammaproteobacteria bacterium
GCTAGTCGGTCCCGAAAGCCAGCTCTCCTACCGCGCGCTCTCCGAGGCCGCCAATCGCTGCGCCCGCTGGGGCCTCGCTCAGGGCCTCGTCAAGGGCGACGTCATCTGTCTACTGATGAGGAACTGCCCCGAGTACCTCGCGATCTGGCTCGGCTTAAGTCGCATCGGCGTGACGGTCGCGCTCATCAACACCAACCTCACCGGAGAGCTCCTCCGGCACTCCCTCGACATCGTGCATCCGCGGCACATCATCGCGGGCGCTTCGCTCTCGAGCGCACTCGCGGCCATGCGTGCCCAACTCGATGCGGGCGTCGGCTGTTGGAGCTACGGCGGCGGCGGTCACGGCCTGCCGCGCCTCGAGCGCGAGGTTGAGAGCCTGCCCGGCACGCCACTCGGCGCAAGCGACTGTCCGCTGCCCACGCTCTCTGATCGGGCGCTCTATATCTATACGTCCGGTACCACGGGCCTGCCGAAAGCCGCGAACGTGAGCCACATGCGACTCATGCAGTGGAGCCACTGGTTCGCCGGGCTCACCGACATGCGCGCGAGCGACCGGCTCTTCAATTGCCTCCCCATGTATCACAGCGTCGGCGGTGTGGTAGCGACCGGCGCGGCGCTCGTTGGCGGCGGGGCGGTGGTGGTGCGCGAGCGCTTCTCGGTGGGCAGCTTCTGGAAAGATGTCGTCGCCGAGCGCTGCACCCTGTTCCAGTACATCGGCGAGCTCTGCCGTTATCTCCTCAATGCATCGCAGGATCCTCAGGAGACCAGCCACTCGCTGCGGCTCGCCTGCGGCAACGGATTGCGTGGCGAGGTGTGGGAGCCGTTCCAGCGCCGCTTCCGCATTCCGCAGATCCTCGAGTACTACGCCTCCACGGAAGGCAACTTCTCGCTCTACAACTGCGAGGGCCGGGTCGGCGCGATTGGCCGCATTCCTCCCTTCCTCGCGCACCGCGTGCCGGTGGCGCTCGTGAGACATGACTTCGACACCGTGGCGCCGGCACGGGACGCGGCGGGACGCTGCGTACGCTGCGCAGCGGATGAGGCCGGCGAGGCCATCGGCCAGATCCTCGGCACCGACGGCGCAACCCGCTTCGAGGGCTACGCAGATGCCGAGGCCTCATCCAAGAAGATCCTGCGCGATGTGTTTGCCGCCGGAGACGCCTGGTATCGCACCGGCGATCTCATGCGTCGCGATGAGCAGGGCTTCTTCTATTTCGTCGACCGGATCGGGGACACCTTCCGCTGGAAGGGCGAGAACGTATCGACCACCGAAGTCGCCGCCGCGCTAGCCGCCTGCGGCGGCGTCGCCGAGGTTGCCGTCTATGGCGTCGCGGTGCCGAACGCCGACGGGCGCGCGGGCATGGCGGCGCTCGTGGTTGGGGAAGACTTCAGCCTCGCGGAGCTGCGCCGTGCCGTCGCGGTCCTGCCTCCCTACGCGCGCCCGGTGTTCGTACGCATCGTCGCGGCGCTCGAGACCACCGGCACCTTCAAGCTCCGCACGCAGGAGCTCGCGCGACAGGGCTACGATCCGGGGCAGATGAGCGATGCGCTCTACTTCGATGATGCTACGCGCGGGGAGTACCTGCGGCTCGATGCGCCGCTCTACCAGAGAATCGTCAGCGGGGACCAGCGGCTCTAGGCCGTATTACCCGCGTCCACCGTCAGTGTCGTACCGGTGATGTTCTTCGCCTGATCGCTCAGCAGGAATTCGACCGCGCCGGCCACATCTTCGGGGCCGACGAGGCGGCGCAGCGCGCTGCGGCGCATGATCTTGTCCCGCTCGCCCTCGCCGAGCTCAGCTGTCATTTCGGTGTCGGCAAATCCGGGGGCCACGGCGTTCACCGTGATGCCGAGCGGCCCGACCTCGCGGGCCAGCGAGCGGGTGAAGCCGATGAGGGCCGCCTTGGTCGCGGAGTAGGCCGACAGCCCGTGATAGCCGGTCGAGGCGACGATCGAGGAGATGTTCACGACGCGTCCGGCATGCTCGCTCATCATGTGGCGCACCACGTACTTGCTCAGTACCAGAGGCGCCGTGACGTTGATCCCGATCAGCCGCTCGATCTGCTCATCCGGCATGATCGCCAGCACGCCGCTCGTGCCGATCCCCGCGTTGTTGACGAGGCCGTAGAGCGGCCGGAATTCCTTGTGCAGACTCGACACCAGGGCGGCGATGCCGCGCGTCTCGCCCAGATCGAAGGCGCGAAAGTGCAACGCCCCGCGGCCGGCCTCCCGGACGGCGGCGGCGGCCGTACTGAACTCGGGCGTCTCGCGGCGCGCAATGGCGATCACGCGCAAGCCGCCGGCGGCAAGCCGTGTACCGATGCTGAGCCCGAGGCCGCGGCTCCCGCCGGTGACGATGACGCTACGCATTCGGACGCACCAGTTTGCCGGAGGCCGACACTTCGAGCCCGGGAACCACGCGGATCGTCGCCGGGACCTTGTAGGGGGCGAGCGACTGGCGGCAGCTCTGGATCAGCTCGCGGCTGAGCCGCTCCGCAGCCGGGCGCGTAGCTCCCGGGGCCTCGTCGGCCAGCACCACGTCCGCAATTACCACCGCCCCGGTAATCGGATTGCGCTTGGCGCGGACCAGCGACATCCGCACCCAGGGATGGGAGTTGATGACCGCCTCGATCTCCTCCGGGTAGACCTTGAGTCCACCCACGTTGATGATGCCACCCTGGCGCCCGAGAAAATGATAGCGGCCGGCGCGCTCTTCGACGAGGTCCCCGGTGTCGACCGCGCCATCGGACCCACGCGCAAAAGAGGCAGCGTCGGCGCCCAGGTAGCCGTGAGCATTTCCGCCCGACCGGACGTGCAGCGTATCCCCGGCCACCGTCAGCCTCACCCTCGCTCCGGGGGCATCGATGAAGCTCGAGGGGAAGCCGGCGAGACCGTCACGCACCTCGAACGCGACTCCGGCCTCCGTCGAGGCAAAGGCATGGGCGACGATCGCCTGCGGGTACGCGGCACGGAGCGCATCGAGCACCGCCTGGTCGGCGATCTCCCCGGAGAGCCGCACGTAGCTCGGCGCGATCATCGACGCCGCACCACTCATCAGTACCTTGCGCCAGTGCGAGGGCGTGCCCGAGATGTGCGTGACCCCCGCCGCCCGCGCCCGCGCGAGGAACACCGGGACCGCCTCCCCCGGATCGGCGGGCACGAGCGAGCCGGAGTGCACGGCGCGCAGGAAAATCTGCAGCCCTCCGTAGCGGCGGATGTCGTAGAACGTGCCCCAGACGATAGGCTCCGACACCGGGCGCGCATCGGTCAGCGCGTCGGTGAGAGTCGTCAGGTCATGCTGCACGAGCTTAGGGATACCCGTTGTTCCCGAGGTGAGCAGCACCCACTCGGTCGCATGCGAGGTCACGCGCGGGCCCTGCGGCACCGAGAGCTGAGGATCGACGTCGACCCGCACGCGGAGGCTATCGAGGGTGGTCGCTGCGCCGCCCGCATCGCCCACGCATGCGTCGGCTGCCGCGTTGCGGGCAACAGCCGTCAGATGCGCAGCGGCGAGGTCCGCGGGACACAGCACCATCCGCGCCGCCACCCCGTCGAGCTCCAGCATGGCAAGGCTGGCGCGCAGCGGGTCTTTCACCCCGAGCAGCACCGAGCGTCCGCGCAGCTCCTGGAGCCGTCCGCCGAAGCTCGAGGCGCGGGACAGGTCTGCGAGATTGACGGTGGCGCCAGCTCCGTACAGGCGGCCGGCACGGGTGCCTGCTGCCGTGATCGATTCCCACAGAGAGCGGGGCTTACTTGGCAAAGCGTTCGTACAGTCTGACGAAGTCGCCGAAAGTCACGGGAAAGTCGACCGCCTGGTCTGAGCTGAATGGGTCAACCCCAAGAGCGTCCTCGAGCCGCGCCACGATGATGGCAAAGCTCAGGGAATCGAGGCCGCAGTCGATGAGCTTGAGGTCGTCCGCCAGGCTCGCCAGCGTCCTCTCTTGCTCGACGGCGACCTGCTCGAACTGCGTCGTGATCGTAGCCCTGATCGACATGCTTCTCGCTCCCCTGGAGGACAGGTTCTTGTATCGAGTTGTTCATTGTATCCGTGTGCGATGCGGGCCGTCTTTCCGGGGTCCCTTTGGACATATCTCCGCCAGAAACACCCGGCATATTTCCTTGCACTTCTTTACCGGTCCGCTGCTGCAACCTGCCGTGCTCTGTGCTTTGCTTCCCCCATCCTCCTGAACGGGGTGGGCGGGTGGTCCCGCGCCACCCCATTTTTTTGGACTTAACCATATGGCGCTAGAATTAGCGGCTGGCTCAGCCGAACGCCGGAAAACGCCCGTCAGAGGCTCATGAACGATATTAATCGCGAACCCTCGCCCTGGGTCACGCCGGGCTCGAGGACCGCCGTGCTGTGGGAAAGGGTCCGCACGGCCCCGCGCTGGGCGCTCATCCTCGGGATCCTCGTCCTGTTCGTGCTCCTCGCCTGGCTTCTGACCCCTTCGAAGACCGCGCGCGCGCCCGCCGGGGGACGTTTCGCCATGGGCGGGCCCATGCCGGTTGTCGTGGCGAGCGCCCGCACGGGTGACATGCCCATCACGCTCATCGGGCTCGGCACCGTGACCCCGCTCGCGACGGTGACGGTCCAGAGCCAGATCAGCGGTCAGATCATGAAGATCGCGTTCAAGGAGGGTCAGACCGTCAAGGAGGGCGACCCGCTCATCCTGATCGATCCGCGCCCGTACGACGTGGCGCTCGAGCAGGCCGAGGGGGCGCTGGCCCGCGACAAGGCGCTGCTCGCCAACGCCCGCGTCGACCTCGATCGCTACCAGACTCTCTTCGCGCAGGACTCGATCGCCGAGCAGCAGCTCGCCACGCAGAAGTCCCTCGTGGCGCAGGACGAAGGCAACGTGCGCACCGATCAGGGCCAGATCGATGCGGCTAAGCTCAACCTCACCTACTGCCACATCGTCTCGCCGATCAACGGCCGCGTGGGACTGCAGCAGGTGAACGTCGGCAACTATGTGACGCCCGCCGAGCCCAATGGACTCGTGGTGGTCACGCAGATACAGCCGATCACGGTCGTCTTCCCGCTGCCGGAGGATGACATCCCACCGCTCTTGAAGCAGATGCGCGCCGGCGCGACGCTGTCGGTGACCGCCTGGGATAAGACGAACACGCAGCAGCTCGCGACCGGGACCCTGCAGTCGATCGACAGTCAGATCGACACCACCACTGGAACGATCCGCCTGAAGGCGATCTTCCCCAACGCCGACCAGGCGCTCTTCCCGCAGCAGTTCGTCAACGTCGTGCTGCTGCTCGATACGCTCCACGGGGCGACTCTCATTCCCCAGGCGGGGGTCCAGCGCGGTGCGCCGGGCACCTACGTCTACGTCGTCAACAACGCGGAGCAGACGGTGAGCGTTCGCAAGGTGACGCTCGGCCCAGGGGATGCCACCAACATCTCGATCGCGCAGGGACTCGCGCCCGGCGAGACGGTCGTCGTAGACGGCGCCGACAAGCTCAAGGACGGTGCCAAGGTGCTGTTGCGCCAGGGCGCCGGCGGCGGCGCCGCGGCCAGCCAGGCTCCCGTTGCCGGCCAGCACAAACACTCCGGGCAGCGGCAGTCAGGTCAGGGGCAGCCGGGGCAGAGCCAGGGCACGCACCGAGGCCCGCAACAGAATAATCAAAGCGACCAGGGCGGCGGCTGAGCGCGGCCGCTGCCTCGCTTTAAAGCGGCTCACCGATGAACCCCTCCCGCATCTTCATACTGCGGCCGGTCGGCACGTCGCTCCTCATGGTCGCGATCATGCTGGCCGGAATGGTGGCCTTCGGATTCCTGCCGCTCTCGGCGCTCCCCGAGGTCGACTATCCGACCATTCAGGTCCAAACCTTCTATCCCGGCGCCAGCCCCGAGGTGATGACCTCCTCCGTGACTGCCCCGCTCGAGGTGCAGTTCGGACAGATGCCGGGGCTCAACCAGATGTCCTCGACGAGCTCCGGCGGCGCCTCGGTCATCACGCTCCAGTTCAGCCTGAACTTGAGCCTCGACATCGCCGAGCAGGAAGTGCAGGCCGCGATCAACGCCGCCGGCAATCTCCTCCCCTCGGACCTCCCGGCGCCGCCGATCTACGCCAAAGTGAATCCGGCCGATGCGCCGATTCTCGCTCTCGGCATCACCTCCAAAACGCTGCCGCTCACGCAGCTCGAGGACCTCGCCGATACGCGCCTCGCGCAGAAGATCTCGCAGATCGAGGGCGTGGGCCTGGTGAGCGTGAGCGGCGGACAGCGTCCCGCCGTGCGCATCATCGCCAACGTCCGCGCGCTCGCCGGCTACGGCCTCAACATCGATGACTTACGCACCACGATCGCCAACGCCAACGTCAACTCGCCCAAGGGCACGCTCGATGGTCCGGCGCGCTCCTGGACGCTGAACGCGAACGATCAGATCCAGAGCCCGGACGCCTACCTCGGCATCATCGTCGCCTACAAGAACGGCAACCCGGTGCGACTCTCGGATGTCGCGCAGGTCGTCAACGCCGCCGAGAACGCCTATCTCGCGGGCTGGGTGAACAATACGCCGGGGATCATCTTGAACATCCAGCGCCAGCCGGGCGCCAACGTCATCCAGGTGGTCGACCGGATCAAAAAGCTGCTGCCCTCGCTCTCGGCATCGCTGCCCGCCGCCGCCGAGGTGACCATCCTCACCGACCGCACCACGACGATCCGTGCCTCGGTGCACGACGTCGAGTTCGAGCTCTCCCTCGCGGTGATTCTCGTGGTGCTGGTGATCTTCCTCTTCCTGCGCAGCATCCCGGCGACCGTCATCCCGAGCCTCTCGGTGCCGCTGTCGCTGGTCGGGACGCTCGCGGCCATGTACCTCGTCGGCTACAGCTTGAACAACCTGTCGCTCATGGCGCTCACCATCGCCACCGGCTTCGTGGTCGATGATGCGATCGTGATGATCGAGAACATCTCGCGCTACATCGAGGAAGGCAT
>JASHQW010000209.1 GCA_030038875.1 Gammaproteobacteria bacterium
ATCGACATCGTCGAGCGGGCGCTGGCGCTCTTCGGTCCTCCGATCTACGTGCGGCACGAGGTGGTCCACAACCGCCACGTGGTCGAGCGCTTACGTGCCCTCGGGGCCGTGTTCGTCGATGAGCTGGCCGAAGTGCCTTCCGGCTGCACCGTAATCTTCTCCGCGCACGGGGTGTCGAGCGCGGTCGAGCAGGAGGCGCACGGCCGCGGCCTCACGGTGTTCAACGCCACCTGCCCGCTGGTCACCAAGGTGCACATGGAGGTGCAGCGCTACGCGCGCGAGGGACGCGACGTGATCCTCATCGGCCACGCCGGCCATCCGGAGGTGGAAGGCACCATGGGCCGGTTCGACGAGTCTTTCGGCGGGCGCATCCACCTGGTGGAGGACCTCGAGGATGTCGCATCCCTCGCGGTGCGCGACGGGCGTGAGCTGGCCCTCGTCACCCAGACGACCCTCTCCGTGGACGACACCGCCGAGATCGTCGCGGCGCTCAAGACGCGGTTCCCCGGGCTCGCCACGCCGCGCCACGAGGACATCTGCTACGCCACGCAGAATCGTCAGGACGCCGTCAAGAAGCTGCTCGAGCAATGTGACGTGCTGCTGGTCGTCGGCTCGCGCACCAGCTCCAACTCCAACCGCTTGCGTGAGCTCGCCGACCGCGCCGGCGTTCCCGGCTATCTCGTGGACGGGCCCGACGACCTGCGCGCGGAGTGGTTTGCGGACAAGCGCGCCGTCGGCGTGACGGCAGGTGCCTCGGCTCCGGAGCTGCTGGTGCAGCAGGTGGTCACGCGCCTCTCGCAGTGGGGCGGACAGCGGGCGCAAGAGGTGATCGGGCGCGAGGAGCGGGTGGTCTTCACGCTGCCGCGCGAGCTCAGGCGCGGCGATGCGCCCGAGCGCACCGAGCCCGACAGCCGCTGAGGCTCTCTCCCGCGCGGCCGTCGCCGCCGCGCGCCGCGATACGCGTTCCCGCATCCCTGGCGGCCGGAACCGCCTTGCGTCCCCGCGCCACCTACGGGTCGGGCAACCACCTATCAGCGGGACTTCACTATGGACGCGCGTCATCCGATCCTGGCCAGATTACTCATGATTCTTGCGGGCGCCCTCACGGCGACCGCCTTCACGGCCTGCGGCGGCGGCTACAGCAGCGGCGGTGGCAGCAGCGGCAGCGGCGGAACCTGCGGCGGTGTTTATGCCGCCTGTCCGCCCCCGACCGTGAGCCTGACTGCTCCGACGGCGGGGGCGACCGTGAGCGGCACGGTGGCGCTCACCGCCACCGCGGCCGCGGCTGCCGGGTACAGCCTCACGATCGCGAGCGTGCAGTTCTACGTGGACGGTACGTCGGTGGGCACGGCGACAGCCTCGCCCTACACCGTCAACTGGGACAGCACCAAGGTCGCGAACGGCAGCCACTCGATTACCGCCACGGCAACCGACAGCATGAGCCACTCGACGACGTCGTCGCCCGTGATGGTTACTGTGTCGAACGCTGCCATGGCTGCGGCTATGTCGGCCTCGCAGATCTTCCCGGTGCCGAGCTCCAAGGCCGCAGGGATGGCGCGGATCAGCGTCGAGTCTGACACCGGCGCGGTGAGCGGCACGGTGAGCCTGAGCGGCATGACGGCACGCACGGTGACCATCAATCAGGGCTTCGCGGGCTCGACCGGCGAGGCGCTGATCACCCTCGCGCCGCGTCCCGGCAGCGCAGGTGAGTTCGTCGTGCCCGCCAATGTCACCTTGAGCCCCGAGCAGGCCGCCGCGCTTGCGCAGGGCCGGCTCTACGTCATCGCGACCTCCGCCGCCAATCCCAACGGCGAGATTCGCGGGCAGCTCGCTCCGGACAACGTGCGCGTGGCCTTCTCCGAGCTCAGCGCCTCGCCCGAGGCGGCCGCGCTCGGCATGCGCGGCACCGGGCTCGCCGCGACCACCGTCGACACGCGTGCCGGGACTCTGACCGTGCACGTTGACACCGCGGGTGTCGAGGATGCCACCGCCGCCCGCGTGCTGAGCGGCGCGGGGACCTCGCTCGCAGAGCTCGCCCGGAGCCCGATCGACATGGGTCACTTCTCCACGGAGCTCGCCCGCATCAGCGCGGCCGACGTCGAGAGCTTCGAGGCGAGCAAGCTGTCCGTAACCGTCGACGCCTCCGCGACGCCCGCGGGTGCGGTCCGCGGACCGATCAGCCCGTCCGCAGTAACCGCCGGCGATTGAAGATCCCCTCTGGCCGGCCCGTGTACGGATGCACGGGCCGGCTTTCTTTTCAGCGGTCCTGGTAGACCGACTTCCTGAGCCTCCAGCGCTTGTGCGACCACGGCCAGTCGGGCGGCGCCGCGCGGATCTGCTCCTCGACGAGACGCGCATAACGCTCCGTGAGCGCGCCCGGCGGCATGGCACGCCCCGCGGCGGCGAGCGGCAGGAACTCCATCTCGTAGTAGCCGCGCGCCCGACGGCGCATGGCGATGAAGAACACCGGAAAGCGCGTGACGCGCGCGATCTCCTCGGGGCCCATGTAGAAGGCGGTGTCGCGGTTCAGGAACTGCGTCCAGTACTTGCGCTCGCTTTTGGTCGGCTCCTGGTCGGCGACCATGGCGACGGCGCGCGTGACGCCCTGGCGCTTGAGGATGTCGGGCAGCAGCTCCTGCGCCGGCACCAGGCGGCTGCCGAAGCGGGTACGGAGCTTGCCCATCTCGCGCTCCGCCCATTGGTTCACGAGCGGCTTATAGGCCGCATCGAGCGGGTAGCCGAGCTCGAGTGAGAGGGCGAGCAGCATCCACTCCCAATTACACTGGTGCGCGGCGACCAGCAACACCGACTGCCCCTGTGCGAGGAGCGCGCGGGGCTCCTCGAGGTTCACGATGCGTACCCGGCGGCGGATCTCCGCCGGCGAGAGTGCCGGTCCCTTGACGAGCTCCGCCAGCATCTGCGCGAAGCCGAGGCAGAAGCGGCGCCGCACCCCGCGCAGCTGGTCCTCCGTGAAGTCGGGGAAGGCCTTGGCGAGGCTGTCGTGGACCAGCCTGGCGCGGTACGGCACGACGCGGTAGGCGAGCCAGCCGGCGGCACCCGTTATGCCATAGAGCGCCGCCAGCGGCACGCGCGACAGCGCCCGCACCCACCAGGCGGGGCGTCCGGCCGTCTGCGGCGGCGGGGCGGAGGAAATGGGTACGCGGGGCGCGGCCTCGGCGAGCATGCGCCGTCAGGTAATCGGACGCGGCCGCGATGCCGGCTCGGCCGGCGGGGGCTGCGGCACCAGCACGCGTCCCACCTTGGGGGCGAGCCAGCGCTCGACGTCGTCGATGAGCGTGAACGCCGCCGGCACGATCACGAGCGTGAGTCCGGTCGAGGTGATGAGCCCGCCGATCACCGCGATCGCCATGGGCTGGCGGAAGGCGGTGTCACCGCCGAGGCCGAGGGCCACGGGCAGCATGCCGGCGACCATCGCGACGGTCGTCATGACGATCGGGCGCGCGCGCTTGTGGCCCGCCTCGAGGATCGCGGTGACGCGGTCTGCGCCGGCGCGCATCTCCTCGATGGCGAAGTCGACCAGCAGGATCGAGTTCTTGGCGACGATGCCCATGAGCATGAGGAGGCCAATGAACACCCCGAGCGAGGCGGAGAACCCGGTGAACATCAGCGCCAGCACCACCCCCGCGATCGAGAACGGCAGCGCGAACAGGATGGTGATCGGCTGCAGCACCCGCGCGAACAGCAGCACCAGCACCGCGAACACCATGAGGATGCCGGTGCCCATGGCGATGAAGAAATTGGTGATCAGCTCATTCATGTACTTGGCATCCCCGACCTCGACGCGATGCACGCCCTGCGGCAGGTTCTTCAAGGTCGGCAAGGCGTAGATCGCGTCCATCGCCGGGCCGAGCTCCATGCCCTTGAGGTCCGCGTCGATGAACAGGCGCCGCGTCTGGTTGTAGCGGCGCACGCGGGTCGGACCCTCGCCGAAGCTGATGTCCGCGACCGCCTTGAGTGGCACGGTGCTGCCTTTCGAGGTCGGCACCGGGAGGTTCTCGAGCGTCGAGAGGCTCTTGCGGCTGTCCTCGGTGAGACTCACGCGGATCGGCACCTGGCGGTCGGCGAGCGAGAACTTGGCGCTGTTCTGATCGAGATCGCCGAGGGTGGCGATGCGGATGGTGTCGCTGATCGACTCGACCGTCACGCCGAGCTGCGAGGCGAGATCGAGATGTGGATGGATCAGGATCTCCGGGCGCGGCAGGTCGTTGTTGATGCGCGCATCGCGCACGAAGGGGAGCGTCGCCATCTCGTCGACCACCTTGCGGGCGGTGTCGTAGGTGAGCTGCGGGTTATCGCCGGTGATGTAGATATTGACGTCGCGGCCGTTGCCGTTGCGGTTGAAGTGCAGCTGCGCGTCCGGAATGGTCTTGAACTGCTCGAGCATGCGGTCCTCGAACTGGCGCTGCGTCACCTTGCGCTGACTCTTCGGCACCAGCGCGATGTCGAGCCCCGCGGCGCGCACTCCCTCATCCCCCGTGCCGATCTCCTCGACCACGTCGCGCACCTCGGGCTGGCGCGCGAGCATGCGGTAGGCGGCCGCGGTCGCCGCGGCGGTCTGCTCGAGCCGCACGCCCGGGGGCAGCTCGACGGTCGCGTAGGTGAAGCCGATGTCCGCCTCGGGGATGAAAGAGAAGGGTACCAGGTACTTCGCCCCGACGATCGACAGCACGAAGATGGCGAGGCCGGCGAGCACCGTCTTCCAGCGGTGGAGGGTGCACCACTTCAAGGTACGCTGGTACCAGGCCATGATCGGTCCGTCGGTGTGATGGGCCACGCCGTCGGACTTCAGCGTGTAGGCGGCGAGCACCGGCGTGATGAGACGCGCCACCAGCAGGGAGAAGAACACCGCGGCCGCGACGGTGAGGCCGAACTGCTTGAAGTACTGTCCCGTGAGCCCGCCCATGAAGCTCACCGGCAGGAACACCGCGATGATGGTCGCCGAGGTCGCCACCACCGCGAGCCCGATCTGGTCGGCGGCATCGAGCGCCGCCTGGTAGGCGCTCTTGCCCATGCGGATGTGGCGCACGATGTTCTCGATCTCGACGATGGCATCGTCCACCAGCACGCCGGCGACCAGGGAGAGGGCGAGCAGGCTGATCGAGTTGAGCGTGAAGTCCATCCACTGCATGAACACGAAGGCCGGGATGGCCGAGAGCGGAATGGCGAGCGCCGAGATGAGCGTCGCGCGCGTGTCGCGCAGGAACAGGAACACCACGAACACCGCGAGGATCGAGCCCTCGATGAGGGCGCTGATCGCCGAGTGGTAGGTGTCCTTGGTGTACTCGACGCTGGTGTAGATCTGGCTGAACGAGACCTGGGGATTCTCCTTCTTGATCTTGGCGAGCTCCGCCTGGATGCCCCCGTCAACGCTGACGTCCGAGTACCCCTTGGCCTTGATGACACCGAAAGTGGTGGCCGGGCGGCCGTTGAGGCGTGCGAGCTGGCGGATCTCGCCGACGCTGTCGCGCACGTCGGCGAGGTCCGAGAGCCGTGCGAAGCGTCCGCCCGACAACGCGATCTGCGTCTCCCCGAGTGCGAGCGCGGTGCGCGCCCCGCCCAGCACGCGGATCGACTGCTCGCCGCCGCCGAGCTGCGCGCGGCCGCCGGTCGAGTCGAGGTTGAGCGCGCGCAGCTGATTGTTCACCTCGACGGCGGTGATGCCGAGCGCCGCCATGCGCGCCGGATCGAGCTCGACCCGGATCTCGCGGTTGACGCCGCCGCTGCGCTGCACCTGGGCGACGCCCGTGACCGACAGCAGCCGCTTGGTGATGGTGTTGTCGACGAACCAGGAGAGCTCCTCGTCGGTGAGCCCGCTCGAGCTCACCCCGTAGTACTCCATCGGGCCGCCGTCGGCGTTGATGCGCTGGATGATCGGTTCCTGGATTGCGGGCGGCAGGAGCGGGCGCACCTTGGCGACCGCATCGCGCACGTCGGCCACCGCGCGGTCGATCGGCGTGCCGATCTCGAACTGCACGAAGATGTGCGCCTCGCCCTCGACCGCCCAGGAGGTGATGTTGTCGATGTTGCCGATGCCGGCTATGGAGCCCTCGACCTTCTGCATCACCTGCGTCTCGAGCTCCTCGGGCGCGGCTCCCGGCTGATAGACCTGTACGTCGACGCCCGGGAAGGCGATGTCGGGATCGGCCGTGATGGGCAGCCGCACGAACGACACGATGCCCATGAAGAGCAGCACCACGAACAACACCACCGGGGGCAGCGGGTGGCGGATCGCCCACGCCGAGATATTTTTCACGCGTGCCTCTCCTCGAGCGTCAGCCGGCCGGAGCCGCGGTCGCGGCGACCTTCACCGCTTCGCCTTCATGCAGGAAGCCGCCCGCGGTGACCACGACGCGCTCACTGCCCGTCAGGCCCGAGGCGATGATGACGCCCTCGTCGGAGGTATCGGCGACGCGTACTGCGCGACGCTCGGCGTGATCCTGCGCGTTGACGATGAAGACGTAGCTGCCCTGGGTGTCGGTGAGGACCGCGGTCTGCGGCACCACGGGCCGCCGCGCGTTGCCGACCGCGACGGCGCCGCGCGCGAACGCGCCGGGCCGCAGCGCCGCATCGGGCGCGAGCGCGATACGGATCTCGCCGAGGCGCGTCGTCGGGTCGATGACGGCGCCGAGCAGGCGCACCTTGCCCTCGAACGACTGCGGCAGCCCGGTGAGCCGCACCGTCGCCGGATCGCCCACTTTGACCTGTGCCAGATCCTGCTCGGCGAGCTGGCCGCGCATCTCGACCTCCCCGCCGCTCGCGACACGGAACAATGCATCGCCGCCGGTGCTGGCGATCATGCCGACCTCGGCGCGGCGCGTCAGCACCGTGCCCGCGATGGGTGCGACGATGCGCGTGCGGTTGAGCCGCGCCTGCGCCTCGGCGAGCTGCGCCGCCGCGACCTTGACGTTGGCCGCATCCGTCACGGCCGTGGCACGGCGCTTCTCGATGTCCTCGGCGGAGAGCGCGCCTGCGGCCTGGACCCCGAGGGCGCGCTTGTACTCGGCGGCTGACAGAGCCGCCTGCGCCTGCGCCTGCTCGAGCGATGCCTCGAGCCGGTTCACCTGTGGGGCGAGCACCGACTCGTCGATACGGGCGAGGAGCTGACCCTTCTGGACGTGATCGCCCGCCTCGACGTACACGGCCACGATGCGGCCGGTGTCGCCGTCGTTGCCGATTGGCATGTCATAGCGCGCGAAGATCGCGCCGGTGAAGGTCACATTCGAGGTGACGGACCGGATTCCGGGAGTCACCACCGAGATCAGCGGGATGTCCTGCTGGTCGGCCAGCGCCACATGCGCGGGACCCCCGCGATGGGTGGCC
>JASHQW010000210.1 GCA_030038875.1 Gammaproteobacteria bacterium
CGACCCTCGTCGATCTTTTGCGGGAGAAATGGATCGGCAATGGAGGGTCGTGCGGCGCCTATCAGGTCGAGCACGCCGCGCTTGATCTGAGCGACCATCGCATCCGGGGATGTGAAGCGGCCGACGCCCACGACGGGCTTGCCGGTGAGTTGCTTGACGAAACTCACTATCGGCTCGTGGCTGCCCTCGGGCGCGAATCGCGATGGGGCGCAATCGGTGGGCGAGGAATCGAGCTTCACGTCCCACAGGTCCGGCAGGTCGGCGAGCAGTCCCACCACCTCGTGCGCTTCGGACGGCGCCACCTCGCTCGGCCGGGCGCGCAGCTCCTCCAGGCTGATCCGCAGCGCCACGGCGCAGCGTCCGCCGACCGCCTCCAGCGTGACCTCGAGCAGCTCGCGCACGATGCGCACGCGGTTGCGCACGCTGCCGCCGTAGGCGTCGCGGCGCTGATTCCACTCGGGCAGCAGGAACTCGTACGGCAGATATCCCATGCCGGCGTACACATACACGATGTCGAAGCCGGCGCTGCGCGCCCGGCGCGCCGCCTGTGCCTGCCAGTCGAGCACCGCCCGTATGTCCTGCGCGTCCATGACGCGCGGGCGCTGGTTGCCCATGAAGTTGACGTGCGTCGCCATCCACGAGGTGCCGGACGGCGACAGGGTCGGCAGGCGGCTGGCGCGGTTCATGACCGAGCCGCCGCCGTGCCACAGCTCGACGCCGGCGAGCGCGCCGTGAGCGTGTACGGCATCCGTCATCAGGGCGTGCGAGCGCACGTCGTGCTCGTCCCAGAGCGTCGCATAGGGGAGCGGCGCGTCGTCCGAGCCCGGGTCGATGGAGACATAGCCGCTGCACACCACGCCCCAGCCGCCTTCGGCCTTCATGCCGCGGAAGGCGGCGCGCATGTGCGGCATGGAGTTGGTCATGCCGGCGGCGTGTGGCACGGCGTAGAAGCGATTGCGCGCCGTCACGGGTCCGATCTTCACGGGCTCGAAGAGAAGATCGTACCGGGGGTTGCGCGCCATCACGGCTGAGTCTGCCTCTCGTTGAGCGAATGTTCAATAGAAAGAGCGCCGCGCTATACTCGCAGCCCTTCGCCAAACCGGGGGGCCGCGCTCTCACCAAGAGTGCTCACGCTGATGCGCAACCGAAGCTTCGTGCTGCTCACCCTGCTTGGCTTCCTGCCGGCGCTGGCGCTCGCCGAGGAGCAGGCCGCGCCCGACACCGCCGAGGCGGGCTCGGCCGAGGAAATCGCGCGCGCCACCACCGAGGCGCGCTTCCTCTCGCCGTGGGTCGCATATCTCCCGGCCTCGGCGACCGTGGTCTCGCCGCGCGCCTTCCTGCATCGCATTCCGGGCGCGCCGGGCGAGCTCGTGGACTCCGCCGCCGCCTACGGCTACTGCCGGGCGCTCGCCGGCTCCTCCCCGCGGGTGCGCCTTTTCACCCTGGGCCGCTCGGAGGAGGGGCGCGACATCGTCTTGCTCGCGATTGCCGACGAAAAGGGCATCGCGGACCTCGAGCGGCTCAAGGCGGCGACCGCGGCGCTCGCCGACCCGCGCCGCACGGATGCGGCCGCCGCCGAGCAGCTGCTTGAGAGCGCCCGTCCCATCTATTACATCAACGCGGGGCTGCATTCGGATGAGACCGGCTCCACCGAGTCGGTGCTCGAGCTCGCCTATCGGCTCGCAGTCTCGGAGCAGCCGATGATCCGCCGCATCCGCGAGCGGCTCGCGGTGCTCATCAACCCGGTGTCCAACCCCGACGGGCGCGACAAGCAGGTCGAGTGGTTCTATCGCTACCTCAAGGGCAGGACGGATCTCGCGAGCCTCCCGCGCCAGGCTCCACCCTACTGGTCGAAGTACGCCTTCGTCGACATCAACCGCGACGCGCACCAGCAGGTGCACGCGACGACCCAGGCGGTGTTCCACATGCTGTTCGACTGGCATCCGCAGGTGATCCACGATCTGCACGAGAGCGTGGCGCTCCTCATGACGTGGAATGGCACCGGGCCCATCAACGAGCACGTCGACCCGCTCACCTACGCCGAGCGGCTCGAGCTCAGTTTCCACGAGGTGCAGACCCTCACCGGGCTCGGCATGCCGGGCGTGTGGACCTGGAACTTCGGCGACGACTTCGCGCACCTCTATCTCGATTCCATCGCCACCAACCACAACGCCGACGGCCGCGGCTACGAGACCTTCGGCAACGGCACCGCCGAGACGCTCACGCCCGATCAGCCCTCGCAGGACACCTCGGTCGAATGGTACCGGCCGCTGCCGCCGCCGGCGCAGGGCAGCTTTCTCTGGTCGGCGCGCGACAACGTCAACTACAACGAGACCGCACTGCTCGCGGCGCTCGAGGCGTGCGCGCGCGACTCGCAGACGCTGCTGCGCGACTATTACCTCAAGGGGCTGCACTCCTACCGCCGGGGACTCGAGCAGCCGCCGTACGGCTTCGTCATTCCGGCCGGGCAGGGCGACCCGGTGCGGGTCGCGCAGCTCGTGGCGCTGCTCATCAGGCAGGGGATCGAAGTCGAGCGCGCGAGCATGCCGATCACGCTCAACGAAGGCACCTGGCCCGCCGGCAGCTACGTGGTGCGGCTCGACCAGCCGTATCGCGACTATGCGGTAGACCTCCTTACGCCGCAGCAGTACCCGAAGGACGCCGGGGAGGCCTATGACGATGTGTCCTGGGAGCTGCCCGCGCACTATCACCTCGCGGTGATGGCGACGGCCGACAGCCGCGTGCGAACGCTTCCCCTGAGCCCCCTGCAGACCGCGCCCCGGCCGCAGGGCGCGGTCGGCGGCGACGGACCTGTGTTCGTGCTCAAGGACACCGGACAGGAGGGACTGCTCGAGACGCGCTACGCGCTGGCGCGCTTCAAGGTCGCGATTGCCGAGCGGCCGTTTACCGCAGACGGTGTGGAGTACCCCGCCGGCTCCTGGGTCCTCAAGCCCCAGCCGGGACTTGCGCCGGCACTGCGCGCCGCGGCGCACGACCTCGGGCTCGAGTTCGCAAGCGTCGCGGCAGCGCCGGAGGTCGCGCAACACGACGCCCCGGTTCCACGCCTGGGCCTCTGGGTCCCCTGGGCGGACACCGACACCATCGGCTGGGCGCGCTATTCGCTCGATCAGCGCCACATTCCCTATTCCTATGTGCGCGACGAGGACATTCGGTCCGGCAAGCTCAAGGACAAGTACGACGTGCTGCTCTACGGCCACGTCGATCTCGAGCTCGCCGAGCAGATCCAGGGGATCCCGAAGGCCTGGGGGCCGATGCCTTTCAAAAAGACGGCCACGACGCCGGCGTTCGGCACGCCCGCGGAGTCCGACGACATCACGGGCGGCATCGGTTTCGGCGGACTCGCGCAGCTCGAGCGCTTCGTTGATACGGGGGGGCTCCTCATCACGCTCGGCAGCGGCTCGATGCTGCCGCTCGAAGGAGGCATCGTGCGCGGGGTGCGCCGCGAGTCGGGCGGCGTGCCGCGCAGCACCCAGGGAGGCGGCGCCGCCTCGGCCGCGGCCTCGCAGTCGGGCGTCACCCGTACGCCCGGCGCACATGTGCGGGTCACTTTTGCGCGGCCCGATCACCCGATCGCCTACGGCTACGCGGCGCGCACCTGGGTGTTCCGCCAGAACTTTCCCGTCTACTCGGTGCCCCGGCACTGGCTGCGCATGGCGTACTGCACGACCTGTCTCGACGGCCCGCTCGATCGCAGCGGGGTGGTGCTCGAGTGGGGTGACGCGGACGGCGCGCCGTTCGTGGTCAGCGGCCAGGCCTGGGGCGAGGAGAACCTCATCGGCCGCCCCGCGATCCTCGACCTGCCTCAAGGCAGCGGCCACGTGATCGCCTTCAACTTCAATCCGCTGCACCGCGATCTCAACCGTGGCGACCAGCGCATGCTGTGGAACGCGATCATCAACTGGCGGGCGATCCTGGCCGCGCGCAATGCGCCACTGCCTCACGAGGCACGCCGATGACCGAAACCGCGGGCGCTGCGCGTTCCGGCCGTGACAGCCGCCGCGCGCGCGCGCGGGCGCCGGCGCCCAAGTACCCCTATATCCGCCGCCGCCTCACCCCCGTCGAGCTGCTGAGCGCCGAGGCGGTCGAGGTCATCGAGGCCAACGCCGAGACGATCCTCGAAGAGATCGGTGTCGAGTTCCGCCGCGACCCGCCGAGCCTCGAGCTGTGGCGCGCAGCCGGAGCGGACGTGCAGGGCGAGCGGGTGCACATCCCGCGCGGCATGGCGCGGCGGTTGTTGGCGAGCGCTCCGTCCGAGTTCACCCTCCACGCGCGCAATCCCGAGCGCAACGTTCGCTTCGGCGGAAATGCCACGGTGTTCTCGCCGGTGGGCGGCCCGCCCTTCGTCAGGGACATCGAGCGCGGCCGCCGCTACGGCACGCTCGCGGACCTCGAGAACTTCATCAAGCTCGCGCACATGGCGCCGGCGATTCATTTCTCCGGCGGCTGCATGTGCGAGCCGATGGAGATTCCGCCGAACAAGCGCCATCTCGATGTGCAGTACGCCTTCTTCCGCTGGTCGGATCAGGGCTGCGAGGCCACGCCCGAGACCGGCGGCCACGCCGCCGATGCCATCGGTCTGGCACAGACGCTGTTCGGGGCGGAGTACCTCGAGTCGCACCCGGTAGTCCTCGGCAACATCAATTCCAACTCGCCGTTGGTCTACGATGGACGCATGCTGGCCGCGCTGCGGCAGTTCGCCGGCCACAACCAGGGAACGATCGTCGTCCCCGCGGTGCTCGCCGGTGCGATGGGCCCGGTGACGCCCGCGGGCTGCCTGGCCGAGATTCTCGCCGAGACGCTCGCCGGTATGGCGCTCACGCAGCTGGTGCGGCCCGGCGCGCCGGTGATCCTCGGATCGTTCGTAGGCGCGATCTCGATGCGCACCGGCGCTCCGACTTTCGGCACGCCCGAGGCCACCCAGATGATCTTTGCCACCGCGCAGCTCGCGCGGCGTCTCGGGCTGCCGTGCCGCAGCGGCGGGTCGCTGTGCTCGTCCAAGGTCGCGGACGCGCAGGCGGCGTACGAGAGCGCCAACACGCTGCTGCCGAGTCTCCTCGCCGGGGTCAACCTCGTGACGCACGCGGCCGGCTGGCTCGAGGGGGGGCTGGTGGCGAGCTACGAGAAGTTCGTCATGGATGCCGACCAGTGCGCCATGATGCAGATGCTCTCTCAGGGCATGGACCTGTCGGAGCGCGGTCAGGCACTCGATGCCATCCGCGAGGTCGGGCCCGGCAGTCATTTCCTCGGCTGCGCTCATACGCTCGCCAATTTCGAGTCCGCGTTCTATCAGTCGACGATCGCCGATTACTCCTCCTACGAGCAGTGGTCGCTCGAGGGAGGCCTGACGGCAGAGCAGCGCGCCAATCGCGTGTGGAGGAAGATGCTCGCCGATTACCAGGATCCGGGAATCGACCCGGCTCAGGACGAGGCGATGCGTGCCTTCATTGCCCGCCGCAAGGCAGTGCTGACGGACGAGATCGAAGACGAGTAAGCGGTGGTAATGCTCACATTTGATACGGTCAGGGAGCTCGGTCTTGCCTTAGCCGATATCGTGGATGGCACGGCGTATGGAGCCCCCGCGCTGAAGCTGACAGGGAAGCTGCTCGCCTGCATTCCAACCAACAAATCCGCCGAGGCAAACAGCATCGTCGTGCGTATCGACCCCGAACAGCGCGCGGAGCTGCTTCGAGAACACCCCGACGTCTACTACATCACTGCTCATTATGCGCCGCACCCGACGGTGCTCGTTCGCTTGTCGCGGATCGCGCGCGGCGATCTGCGGGAGCTGCTGCGTGACGCGCATCGGTTTATGACGAAGACGGGCCTTAAACCGCCGGCGCGCCGCTCGAGCGTGCCTAAAAGGCCGAGGAGCCGTTGACTGACTCCTGCGCCGCTTCCGTGAGGCCGCTGCGGTCTGTACGGTTCTGTGCCAGTGCCTGCAACGTCCCGGCGATGATGTCCGTAGTCGTAAGGATCCCGAGCAACTGCTGCTCGGCGTCTACGACCGGGAGTGCATGGATTCCGTGACTCGCCATCAAATAGGCGGCGTCGATCAGCGACTGGTGCGGCCCGATGGTGATCGCCGGCTTGCTCATCAGATCGGTCACGTTGACGCGAGCCAGGTATTCATTGGACAGCACACCCGTCTGCAGTCGAAAAGCATCCAGCTTCAGGATGTCCGCAGAACTGACCATGCCGACAACTTTTCGACCGCTCACCACCGGCAGATGATGGATCGGATATTCGGCGAACAGACGCAACATGGTGCCGGCGGACTCGTCGGCGCCGATCGACAACGCGGCGCTCATCAGGCGATCGACGCGCTCAGTTGCATACATAATGGCGATTAGCCTGGGACAGGCAGATCGGTCGGGGTAGTCGGAAAAATACCTAAGCGGCCGGAAATCACGCGCTTTGCCTCCCGATCGTCCGCTCTCGCTTAAGCCCTTGAGGCTGTGCGGGCGCCTTGCCCAGAGGCCAAGGAGCGATTTGACCCCCCCCGGGGGGGCTGCCTCGCGCCTTTTCCTTTAGGAGTGGTCGGCAGAAGTGAATCGCACC
This sequence comes from Gammaproteobacteria bacterium, assembly GCA_030038875.1. Lineage (GTDB taxonomy): Bacteria > Pseudomonadota > Gammaproteobacteria > Steroidobacterales > Steroidobacteraceae > 13-2-20CM-66-19. Next base: position 6,580 of record JASHQW010000210.1, read on the forward strand.
GAGACTTGCTGCTGCCTCAGCCCAGCGAGAGTCGACTCTGGGTGGCGGTGGGATCAATCTCCGAAAGGTCCGCTGGATGAGTACGGGTGCTGATCAGCCGCTCGAATTCCTTCGCCGGCAGCGCTGCGCTGAAATGAAACCCCTGGTACTGATCGCAGCCGAGCTGCTGCAGCAGTGCGAGCTGCTCTCCCGTTTCAACGCCCTCAGCGACCACTTTGAGATTCAGACTGTGAGCGAGGGAGACCATGGCACGCACGATGGAGGCATCCTCCGGGCGGCTGGTCATCTCCTTCACAAAGGTGCGGTCGATTTTAAGCTTGTCGATCGGGAAGCGCCGTAGATAGCTCATGCTGGAATACCCGGTCCCGAAATCATCTATCGAGACCACCACGCCCAATCGGCTTAAGCTCTCCAGTATGTAGATCGATTCCTCCGCATTGCTCATCACCGCGGTCTCGGTCAGTTCCACCTCGAGAAACCGCGGCTCGAGTTCCGCAGCGATCAGGGCGCTGCGGACCATGTCGAGAAGACCTCCCAGGCGAAATTGCGAAGGCGAGAGATTCACCGCGACACGCAGTGGACGGTCTGCGTGCCGCTGCCACAGTTTTGCTTGACGGCAGGCTTCCCTTAGGACCCACTCGCCGATCGAGTCGAGTAACCCGCACTCCTCGGCAATGGAAATGAAATCCGCCGGCAGCAGCAACCCGCGCTCGGGATGTCGCCAGCGGATCAGGGCTTCCGCGCTGTGCACTCGGCCGGAAGCCGTGTCGACTTTAGGTTGATAGTGCAGCTCAAATTGTCCGGCAGCGAGTGCCGCGTGCAATTCGCTCTCGAATTTGACCCGATCGCGTGTGAAGGTGCTCGTGGAAGTGGCAAAGCACTGATAGGTGCCGTGCGCGGTCTGCTTAGCGCTGTACATGGCCGCATCGGCGTGCGCGAGCAGCATCTCGACGGTGACCCCGTCGCTGGGAGAAAAGGCGATGCCGATGCTTGCGGAGGTTCGCACGTCAACTTCCTGCAAACGGATCGGAGGCTTCAGGGCCTCGATCGCACGGGTGGCGATCGCGTGAGCCTGATCCCGGGTCGGGACCGACGCCAGGACGATCACGAATTCATCGCCCCCAAGACGCACTAGTGTGTCCGTGCTGCGCACGACGCCCTTGAGGCGCTGCGCGACCTCTTTCAGCAGCTCGTCACCTGCGCGATGCCCCAAGGAGTCGTTGATCACCTTGAAGCGATCAAGATCGAGCAGAAGTACGGCAAATTCGTGTTGTTCGCGGGTGGCGTGAGCGATTGCCTGCTCGAGTCGGTCGTGCAGGATGACCCGATTGGGGAGCCCAGTGAGCGCATCGTGGGTCGCGAGCTCCTGCAACTGATGGTTCGCCGCCTCCAGTCCCTTGGTGCGCGCCGCGATGACGTGCTCTAGATCCTCCACATGGCGCCGGAGCATCCGTTCGTTGTGCCACTTGCGGCAAAGGGAACTTGCCGCCTGCTGCACCTCGATCGATTCGAACGGTTTTTTCAGGACCAGAAGCCTGTCGGAAGCACCGAGCCGGGAGCGCAGCTCCGACCACCGATACTCCGTATAGGCCGAACAGATAACGACTTGCACATCCGGATCGACCTTCCACAGCTCTTCGATCGTCTTTAAACCATCCCAGCCTGGCGGCATGCGCATATCAACGAAGGCCACGGCAAAGGGACGGCCCTCAGCCCGTGCCCGTCGAGCGAGCTCCACACCCGCCGCACCCTGAAGGGCACTGCAGAGTTCCAAGCGCGAGTCCGCGTTCTGCGGGAGCATGTCCCCTAGTAATAGAGCCTCTTCCGCCGCGAGTGCTGTGTCCGCGTTGGGGTCTCGGCTTAGAATCTTCTTGAAGTCCTCGTGGATGGCCGGGTTGTCATCAATCGTGAGCACACGATGAATCAGGGGTTCACCGGCGGAGGTCATAGCGAGTCCTCCGCGGGAGTGATTGGCAGTTCGAGTCTAAACGTGGCTCCGCATCCCGGGCCATCGCTGGCGACCCGCAGTGAGCCTTTTAGCTCCTGAGCGGCGAGCGCTGCGCTGTGCAGTCCAAACCCGTGGCCGCCGGCGCGGGTGGTGAACCCGTGGCTAAAGATTCGCGTCATATTCTCGGATGGGATTCCCACGCCGTTGTCGACCACGACGATCGCGACCCCGAGTGCACAGCGCGTGACCCGAATCGTGATGCGCTTGTCGCTTTGTCCCGATTCCTCACAGGCATATTTGGCGTTGCGTATGAGATTCACCAGAATCTGCAGCACCCGGTGTTTATCTACCGTGATGGCGGGCACCTGCTCAAATTCGCACTCGAGCGTGACCCCATGGCGGGAGAACGCTTCCGCATTGAGCTGCACACTGTCGTTTACCAGATCCGCTACAGCGACACTCTCCACGACACCGCAGTGCGTCGCATAGCTCTGTTGCATCCTGACAATGTCCTTGATGTGCTCGACACTCTTAACCAGCGATGCCAATTCCGTAAGTGCGGCCTCCCGATCGGCCAGGAGCTGGGAAGAGAGCTGTGCAAGGTACGCGGGCAATCGTTTCCCCCGATCGTCACTCGCAATAAAGGACCCGAGTTGACCGCCTTGCTCTTCGAGCATTGCGGCGACTCTGGCCAGCCCGGAAGCCTTGGACGTCCGCATCCGCTCATCCAGCAAGTTCGCGGACACGTTGACGCTGTTCAAGACGTTGCCGACGTTGTGGAGCACGCTGCTGGCAACTTCAGCCATTCCCGCCTGACGCGAGGCACGCACCAGGGCTTCATGAGCTTCCCGCAACTCGGCCTGTGCCCTGAGAAGCCGCGAGCGCATGAGCTGGAACCAAGCAGCCGCCGCGGCCAGCATCAGTGCGGCAATCACTCCGACAAACAGCAGCGTGCGCAAGCGCAATGCAGCATCTGAGGAGGTGTGTTGAATCGCCGTGGCGAGATTCACCAGCTCCGTTTGCAATGCCTTGGCGTTGTCCGCCGCGAACAGATGCGCGCGCTCCGCCGCGGCGTAGTGCTCACGGCCTTCGGGCGAGAACGTGGTGTCCGCGGTAACTGAATCCGCGTAGGGCTGGCCCGTGAAAGAGACGACCGGATCAATCACCTGGCGGTATTGATGCCACAGCAGAAGCGCCCGGGCGAGCTGCGGCGAGTCGTTTCCGGAGTCGGAAAGCTGCCCAAGATCCCGATCGAAACGACTGACCGTGTTCTTCAGATCCGCGAGCGCTTGGTCGGAATACGCGCGAGCCTCGAGACGGTCACACAGCGCACTCAGCTGACCAGAGATCTCTTCGGGGTAGCTCTGCAGAGCGCTCGCGGCCTGCAGTGCATTGATGCTCGAACGGATATGCGTGACTAGCCGATAGCCGAAGAGCAGCACCAGACCCAGCGCCAGAGTGAGTCCGAGGCCGATGGCGGCCGTGACCAGCTGCCCGCGGCGCTCGCTCCCCGAGAGACTCGTGTGAGGCTTGTCCGGCCTTCCTCGAGCGGCTCGAAGCGCACCATGTCCTGAGCGCGCAGCGCTCTCCGCCAGCGGGTCCAAGATCGTGATGGGCGCATGAGCGCCTGCAGGCGACGCGGAGATAGAATCTGGCGCGACGCTATGCTGCCGCAACGGCTCAGCGCTCACCGCCTCCTCCTGCTTCTGCGTAACGGCGTGGTCCGCACTGATCGAGAGACCACAAGATCAATAAGGCCGCAGTTTGCCGAACCACATGTTACAGTTCGAATTACCCTGTAAACTGCGAACGCGCTTCACGTTTCTCAGAACGAGCTGTGACGTGGATTCCATTCCGCTTCCGTGAGCCATCCCCGATGCCACCGGCCTCGCCGTCATGGCACCAAGCCGAAGCTGAGGGCCCGAAAACCGTTCAGGGGGTCTTTGTGGCCGTAAGTTGGATGTCTGCGGTCACTGTCTTGCCGGCGGCCACCGTGACTGAGGTCGACTTCTCGCCCGCTGCTTCGTGCCAGGCGACGAGCGTGTAAGTGCCGGGCGGCACGTCCTTGATGGTGAAGTGCCCGTCATCCCCGGTCGTCGCAAAATAGGGATTGTCGAGCTCCCAAATCCACGCGTGCATCCATTCATGCACATCGCATTTGACTTTGATGAGCTGCGGGACTGCGGGCAACGGCTTGGTTACCGAAAATCCCTTAAAGGGCAGGGCAATATTGTAGATGGTGGCGTTGGTTGACGCGTTTTGCGGATGCGTGTTGTGCAGAACCGGATCGTTGGAGGAGATCTTGATCTGCTGACCGACGTTCGCTCCCTGTACCCGGGGATTGAACATGCAGTGCTCATTGACGAGCGAGATTGTGGCGGTTGATGGCGGCTTACCCTTGGTGATGTCCTTGAGAAACACCTCGACATTCTTTAATCCGCCACCCGGGCCGACCAGGTACATGGGGCTTGGTATCGACTGACCGCAATAGTCCTGGTTCTTGGTGACCCCGATGGGCGCGATTTGGGGCGCGGCACCACTGAGCTTTACAACCCCCTCGATAGTGCCGCCATTCGCGACGGCTTCCACCGTGTAATCTGCGAGAACTGGTCGAGCGAGGAGCAGCGCGCCGCTGATGACTGAGATGCTGAGAATCTTAAGACCATGACGCACTGGGATTTTCATGGCGTGAGTCACCCGCAGTTGCAAGCACGAGGATTCACCCGCGACTCCCAATGGGTGGAACTGCAGCATTGGTCGTAACAGCTTCACAGCGGCCAAGCTTGCGCTGAACTGACGTGAGGTCATCTGAGCCTCTCCCTCGGATGATACTTTAGTCTCGTTCTAGCCTTCCCGAGCGTTTCCGACGCCGCTAATGAGATCTCCCGCGCTCCAAGATGTCAAAGGCAAAAATTCGCTGGTACGAGGGCGCCAGTCACGGAGGCGCGTTACGCGCTGGCTTCTCTGGAGTCTTCGGTGCGCCTGGTTACTTCGCGAGCCACTCGCGCGCGCGAGTCGCGAAGCTCTCTACTGCGTCGCCCGGGAGGAGGTCGTAGCATTCGATTTCGCGAGCGGTCGATGCCTCGGGGCCGTGGCGCGATATTTTACAATGATAGCGGAGGAGCGACTATGAAAACGGCGGCCAAGAAAATCCTTGGAATTGGGGCTTGGGTCATGATCGGTGGCGTCGCAGGAGCCTTCGCGCAGGATGTGATGTTGCAACGGCTGCCATTTCTCAAAGTCGTGGCAGAGGATGATAAGGTACGGGTGCTGCGCTACGCCCCCGGGCCAGGCGATAAGTCTGCAATGCATTCTCATCCGGAAGCAGTCGTGGTGGTACTGAAGGGAGGCCGAGTGCGTTATACCTTCCCTGATGGAACGCAGAGGGTGGTCGAACTGAAGGCGGGCGACGCGATGATTCGGCCGCCTGTTACCCATTTTGACGAGGCGATCGATCCGGTCGAGAGCATCTTGGTGGAAATCAAGCGCTGAAGCGGCGGCGGCGGGGGCCGCATTTCTCGCTGCGTTGAATCGCGATATCCCTACTTGACGAGCCGGTTGTATTTCGCGAGCACCGCGCGCAGCTCATCGTGCGGCAACGCCCGCACGTGATGCCCGTCGATGCCCGTCATGTCGGTCGCAGCGACCATGGCATTGACGATGGCTTCCTCGGTGGCCTGCACGGTCGCCGCGAACAACGGGTCCAGGGAATCGTTGGGCACCATCTTGAGATCCACGGGGCCGTGATCGATCTCGCTCGCTCCCGGGTTGGCGGTCGAGAACGCGATGAAGATGTCGCCCGAGCCGTTGCCGGCGATGCTGCCGTTACGGCCGATGCCGAGCGACACCCGTCGCGCGATGCGCTTCAGCTGATGCGGGAGGAGCGGCGCATTGGTGGCGACGACGACGATGATCGAGCCGCGCTCGGCGAGGTCCGAGGGCACGAAGGCATAAGGGTCCTCGCTCTCGATCTCGCGTCCGACGGGAATCCCCGCGATGCGCAGATTGCGCCGTACCCCGTAGTTGCACTGGACCAGCACGCCGAGCGTATAGCCGCCGTCCTTGTCGGTGAGCTTGCGCGAGGAGGTGCCGATCCCGCCCTTGAAGCCGTTGCACACCATGCCGGTGCCGCCGCCGACGGCGCCCTCCTCCACCGCGCCGCCGTGCGCCGTGTCGATGGCGTGGAAGACATGCTCCGGCTTGACGTGGAAGCCGTTGATGTCGTTGAGCCAGCCGTCCCAGGTCTCGGCCACCACCGGCAGCGACCACCACGATCCGGTGTTATCCGCGCCGCCGTGCGCGACACGCCAGGCGATCACGGCGTCGCGCACCACACCGACGCTGTGGGTGTTGGTGATCATCACCGGGCCCTCGAGAAACCCGGATTCCTCGACCCAGGTGGTGCCGGTCATCTCGCCGTTGCCGTTCTGCGTGAACCAGCCGGCGAAGGAGAAGCGCGTCATCGACTCGAGCCCGCGCGGCAACACCGCGGTGACGCCGGTGCGCACCGGCCCCTGGCCGACGACGAGCTTGCCGCTGCCGTCGATCAGCGTCGTGTGCCCAACCAACACGCCGGGAATATCCGTGATCGCATTGAGCGGCCCCGGGGTGCCATCGAACGGCACGCCGAGATCGCGCGCACGTGGCCGGGTGCCGCC